>SLDB01000203.1 GCA_007125475.1 Nitriliruptoraceae bacterium
CCGCCCTCCTGGACGCGTTGGTGGAGCGCCGTGCCGCGCGCGAGCCGCTGCAACTGGTGCTCGGTCACACGGCGTTCCGGCTCCTTGAGCTGCGGTGCCGTCGGGGCGTGTTCATCCCGCGGCCGGAGACCGAGGTCGTCGCGGGGCTCGCGATCGAGGCGGCCCGGTCGTCGTCGGCGCCGGTGGTGATCGAGCCGTGCACCGGGGCGGGGCCGATTCTGTGCAGCCTCGTCGCCGAGGTCCCGTCGGTCCGCGTCGTCGCCACCGACATCGAGCCGACGGCGGTTGCGCTGGCCGGCGAGAACCTGGAACGCCTCGTCGCCGGCCGGGCCGGTGTGGCCGGTCCGGCACCCGGCGCCGTCGGTGAGGTCCACCACGGGCGCGGGTTCACCGGGGTCGATCCGCACCTTCACGGAGTCGTCGACGTCGTGGTCTCCAACCCGCCCTACCTCCCGGCCTCCGACGCCGTGACGTGGGCGCCGGAGGTGGCGGCCTACGACCCCCGCCAGGCGCTGATCGGCGGTGACCGTGGGCACGAGGTCGTCGTGGAGCTGTTGTCGGAGGCATCGCGGTGGTTGCGGCCCGGCGGGGCCGTGGTGTTCGAGATCGACGGGCGTTCGCGGCCGGCGGTGATCGCCGCGGCCGCCACGGCGGGGTTCGTCGACGTGCAGGTGCACCGCGACCTCACCGGAGCGGTCCGGGCCGTGCGTGCCCGCCTGCCTGCCGGGGGGATGGCGACACCGTCGTAGGATCACCCCGACCGCGGTGGCGCACGCCGTCGGTGCCGCGCGCCGACCGGAACCGTCGGAGGGTCCGGCGGGTGGGGCCGCTCGAGGCGGCACGATCATCACCGACACGACGAGGCGGGGAGCGCAGATGGCGGAGATCCTGGACGCCACTGGTGACGGGCGTGCCGACGCGATCGGTCGGGCGGCCCATGCGCTGCGGGCCGGCCGGGTGGTCGTGATCCCCACCGACACCGTGTACGGCGTGGCGGCGGACGCGTTCAACCCGGCGGGGACGGGCCGGATCTTCACCGTCAAGCGACGGGACCGCGCCCTGCCGCTCCCGGTGTTCGTGCGCTCCCCGAAGCAGTTGCCGGGGTTGACGCCGCACGTACCCGAGGCGGCCGAACGGCTGATGGCCGCGTTCTGGCCCGGTCCGCTCACCCTCGTGCTGCCCACCGAGGTCGGGCTGCGGTGGGACCTCGGCGACAACGACGCCACCGTCGCGGTGCGGATGCCCCTCGACGACGTCGCGCTCGAGGTGGTCCGCGCGGTCGGGCCGTTGGCGGTGACGTCGGCGAACCGCTCGGGCGAGCCCCCGGCGGAGACCGCCGACGCCGCCGCGGACGCCCTCGGCGACGACGTCGACGTCGTCCTCGACGACGGGCCGCGCCGCGACCTCGCCCCGTCGACGATCGTCGACCTCACCCGGGCGGCGCCGGTGGTGCTCCGCGTCGGCGACATCGACGACGGCCTCGTGATCGCGGTGGCGAACGGCACGCTCGATCCCCTCGAGGCGGCCGCGCAGTTCGGAGCCGGGTCCGGTGACGGCGACGCCCCCGGGGAGGCGTGACGGTAGGCTCTCCTGTCGCCGGTGTCGTGGGAACCGCCCTCACGGGGACACCGACGCCGAGGCCGACGTCGCTGGACGTCCGCGCAGGGGGCGGGTGGCGAGCCCGCGCGTCGCCGTACGAGCCGACCGACTGGAGAGGCGTGTGACCACGTTCTGGGGCCCCGACTTCGACGAGTTGCGCGCCACCGACCCCGTGGTGGCCGAGGCGCTCCTCGGGGAGCTCGAACGCCAGCGCGGCAAGCTGCAGCTCATCGCCAGCGAGAACTTCGCGTCCCCGGCCGTCCTGGCGGCCCAGGCGTCGGTGTTGAACAACAAGTACGCCGAGGGCTACCCGGGGAAGCGGTACTACGGGGGCTGCGAGGAGTTCGTCGACCCCCTCGAACAGCTCGCGATCGACCGGGCCAAGGAGCTGTTCGGGGCGGCGCACGCCAACGTGCAACCGCACTCCGGGGCGAGCGCCAACATCGCCGCCTATTTCGCCACCGTGAAGCCGGGGGAGAAGGTGCTGGCGATGTCGCTCCCGCACGGCGGCCACCTCACCCACGGCCTGTCGGTGAACTTCTCCGGGAAGTGGTTCGACGTCGTGCACTACGGCCTGGACGAGGACACCGAGGTCATCGACATGGACCAGGTGCGCGCCCTCGCCCTCGAGCACCGTCCCAAGCTGATCATCGCCGGTTGGTCGGCGTACGCCCGTCACCTCGACTTCGCCGCGTTCCGTGCGATCGCCGACGAGGTCGGGGCCGTGTTGCTCTGCGACGCCGCCCACTTCATCGGGCTCGTCGCCGGCGGCGTCCACCCCTCCCCGGTGCCGTGGTGTGACATCGTCACCTTCACCACGCACAAGACCCTGCGTGGCCCCCGCAGCGCGATCATCCTCACCAACGAACAGTGGGCCTCACCGATCGACAAGGCGGTGTTCCCCGGGTTGCAGGGTGGTCCGCTCGAGCACGTGATCGCGGCGAAGGCCGTCGCGCTCAAGGAGGCGATGGCCCCGCAGTTCCGGACCTATGCCCAGCGCATCCTCGACGACATACGTGCGTTGGCCGACGGGTTGACCGAGCGGGGCTACCGCATCATCTCCGGCGGCACCGATACCCACCTGTTCCTCGCCGACGTGACCCCGCGGGGGCTCACCGGCGCCGACGCCGAGTCCCGCTGCGACGAGGCGGGGATCGTGCTGAACAAGAACGCGATCCCGTTCGACCGGCACCCGCCCGCGGTGGGGTCGGGGATCCGGGTCGGGGCCGCGTGCGTCGCGACCCAGGGGATGGGCCCCGACGAGCTGCGGCACGTCGCCGACCTCGTCGACACCGCCCTGACCGGCACGGCCACCGATCGCGAACGGGTCCGGGGCGAGGTCACCGACCTGGTGCGCCGGTTCCCCGCATACCCCCGCGCCGGGGCGGTCGCGTGACGTGATCGGCCATCTGGCGGTCGGGATCACCGCGGCGGTCGTCACCGCCGGCAGCGCCCCGTTCGTCGCGCGGCTGTCACGCCGTATCGGCGCCCTCGAATCTCCCCCGGACGGTCCTCGGGATGCGGTGCCCACGATGGGTGGGCTGGCGATGTTCCTCGGGGTGCTGGCCGCGTTCGCCCTGGCGTGGGTCCTGCCCGTGTTCGACCCGCTGTTCACCACCACCTCGGAGCCGTTGGCGCTGTTGGTCGGGGTGGTCGCGATCACCGTCCTGGGCGTGATCGACGACGTCTTCGGCCTGCCGCCGACGACGAAGCTCGCCGGTCAGATCGTCGCCTGCCTCGGCGTGGCGCTGCTGGGGATCCATCTTGTGCACTTCTGGGTGCCGGGGCTCGAGGTGATCGTGCTCAGCCGGGACCTGGCCCTGCCACTGACGATCCTGGCCCTGGTCGCGATGGTGAACGCCGTGAACCTCATCGACGGCCTCGATGGGCTGGCCGCCGGGATCGCCGCGATCGCCGCGATCGCGTTCTCGGCGTTCGCGGTCGCCAGCCGCCCCGCCGGGCTGGTGGAGTCGGTCCCGACGTCGGCGACGCTGCTGGCGGCGATCGTGGCCGGGGTGGCGATCGGGTTCCTGATCCTGAACTGGCACCCGGCGTCGCTGTTCATGGGGGACACCGGCTCGATGCTGCTGGGCCTGCTCCTGGGTGCCGCCGGTGTGGCGTACGTCGGGCGCACCACGGCGCCGTCGAACGCCGACTTCTACGGCGCGATCCCGTTGCTCATCCCCGTCCTCGTCCTCGCCGTACCGTTCCTGGACTCCGGGTTCGCGGTCGTGCGCCGGATGGTGTCGAAGCGACCGGTCACCGTCGGTGATCACGGCCACGTCCACCACCTGCTGCTGCGGGCCGGTTTCTCCCACGTCGGCGCCGTCCTCGTGCTGTACTACTGGTCGGCGGTCCTGGCCTTCGCCTCGGTCGGCCCCGCGTTCGTCTCGGTGGGGGTCCTCGTCCCGTGGCTCGTGGTGGCCGTTGTCGTCGGTGCGCTGATCAGCGTGCTGGGAGTCCGACCGGCACGTGGGAGGAGGCGTGAAACGGCCGCGTCGACGACCGGTACGCGCCCTGACCGACACAGGGTCGCCGACTCCTCGGCGTGAGCAGGGCCCGGCTGGTCCGTGCGCCTTTGGCGCCCCACGGGGGGGCTGCTAGCGTGTCGCGCGCTGCGCACCGCGGGGGGCTTCCCCGGTGCGGGCACGGGTTCCCCTCGTTCGCGCCACCGCGCGGTCCGGCCCGACGCCGGGATGTTCCGACGCCGTCCAAGCTGTGCCACAGGATCCCACATGCCGCTGAGCAACGAGGCTGCCGCTGCGGCGACGCCGTCGTCAGCACCGGTACGTCCGGCGGCGAGTGAGGCGATGTCGCTGCGGCAGGCCTGGTCGGGTCTCGACCAGGCCTCGGTGATGGGGACCGAGCTGATGGCGGCGATCCTGACCTGGACCGTGCTGGGGTGGCTCGCCGACGGGTGGTTGGGGACCGGTCCATGGCTGATGGTCGCCGGGGCGTTGCTGGGGAACGCCGCCGGGCTGTACCTGGTGTGGCTGCGCAGCGAGCGGATGAACCGCGAAGAACTGGCTGCGACGGATGGTGACGCCGGTGCGACCTGACGCCGCCGTGGCGCACGACGACGCCGCACCCTCCGCCGAGGACCGGGACGACCCCGGTGACCAGCGGCGCCTCGCGGTCGGGGCCGCCCGGGTCCTGACGCTGTTGGCGCCTCCGACGGTGGGTGTGGCCGCGGCCGTGGCCGGCTGGCCCGGCGCCATCGGTGCGCTGGTGGGGCTCGGCTTCGTCCTCGTCCTGTTCGGGGCGTCGGCGTTGCTGCTGTCGTGGGTCTCGGCCCGCGCCCTGGCCGCCTCCGGGGTGATGATCCTCGTCGTCGGTTCGGTGGTGCGGCTCGCGCTGTACTTCGTGGTGCTCCTCGGGCTGAGCCGTGTCGACTGGGTCCACGGTCGTAGCCTCGGCGCCGCCACCGCCCTGGCCATCGCCGTCACGCTTGCCTACGAGCTGCGCCTGCTGTCGCGGATGCAGCGCCTGTTCTGGGTCGATGCCGGGGCCGGTCGGCCCACGGCGACCGCCAACGACACACGGAGCCAACCGCTGTGACCAACGTCCTAGCTGCAGCCGAGTGGGGTGGCGAGTTCGAGGGTGCCCTCGATCCGATCAACAACCTCTTCGCGTTCCCGGCGATCTGGGAGTTCAGCCTGTTCGGGCTCGACCTCTCGATCAACCGCACGATCCTGATCGCGTGGTTCATGACCCTCCTCGTCGGTTCGCTGTTCTTCTTCGGCCTGCG
>SLDB01000350.1 GCA_007125475.1 Nitriliruptoraceae bacterium
GTCCTCAAACAGGCCGACGTCGTCCTGGCGATGGTCCTCCTCGGTGACGAGTTCTCCCTGGACCAGAAGCGACGCAACTTCGAGTACTACGACCCGTTGACGACGGGGGACTCGTCGCTGTCCGCCTCCGTGCAGGCGATCCTCGCCGCCGAGATCGGGTACGAGGCCAAGGCGGTGCAGTACTTCCACTACGCGGCGCTGATGGACCTCGCCGACGTCGCCGGCAACGTCATCGACGGGGTACACGTCGCCTCCACCGGCGGGGTGTGGATGGCGTTGGTGTACGGCTTCGCCGGGATGCGCGACTTCGACGGCGAGCTCACCTTCGATCCCCGGCTCCCGGCCGAGTGGGACGGCCTGGCGTTCGGGTTGCGGTTCCGCGACCGGCAGCTGCGGATCGAGCTGCGCCACGACGGGGAACGCTACGAGCTCCTCGAAGGTGAGCCGTTGACGATCACGGTGCGAGGTGAGCCCCGTCATCTCGCCGCGGACGACCGGGCCGCCATCGAGGTGCTGCCACGGGCGTGATGACCCCGACGACGTCGTCGGGGTCGTCCGGGCACGGCGATACGCTCACCGGCCGGTGCATCGAGGCTCGTCCCCGCCCGGTGCCGACGACGTCCCCGCCCACCCGGTGAAGAGGATGTGCTGTGCGCGTGCGACTGAGGAACCCCGACCGCGAGGTCGACGTCCCCGGTCCTCGGACGGTCGCCGACCTCCTCGACCACCTCGACGTCCTGCCGCACACCGTGCTGGTGATCGACGACGGTGAGCTGGTCACCGGCGGGCACGAGCTCGCCGACGACGCCCAGGTCGAGGTCCGTCCGGTGATGTCGGGGGGTGCCGAGAACACCCTGCGGTGCGTGGTCTGCCGCGCTCCGGCCGCGATCGAGGAGCCACGTCACCGTGCGGCGTGGTGCCTGGCGCACTACCCCGACCACGTCGTCGGCCAGGTGCGCAAGGCGATCGACCACCCGCCGTCGACGGCGCACAACGAGCGGATGTTCTCCTACGCGGACCGGTTGTTGATCGCGGTCTCCGGCGGGAAGGACTCCCTGGCGCTGTGGGACGTGCTGCTTCAGCTCGGCTACCGCGTCGACGGGCTGTACGTCGGGCTCGGGATCGGGGGGTACTCGGCCCGCAGCCAGGAGATCACCGAGGCGTTCGCCGATGCCCGCGGTGCCCGGCTGCACGTCGTCGACCTCGCCGAGGAGTTCGGGTACACCACCCCGTCCGGCTCGCAGGCCGCGGGGCGGTCGACGTGCGGGGTGTGCGGCCTGTCGAAGCGGTACACGTTCAACCGCACCGCCGTCGAGCACGGCTACGACGTCCTGGTCACCGGCCACAACCTCGACGACGAGGCGGCGACGCTGCTGGGCAACGTCGTGCGGTGGCAGGACGACTTCCTGGCCCGCCAGCACCCGGTCCTCCCGGCCGGGGGTGGGAACCAGGTCCGGAAGGTCAAGCCGTTGTACCGCCTCTCGGAGCGGGAGACCGCCGCCTACTGCCTCGTCCGGGGGATCGAGTATGTCGTCGAGGAGTGTCCGCTGGTGGACGGGAACACCGGCCACGAGCTCAAGTCCGCCCTCGACGTCCTCGAAGCGGCCTCACCGGGGGTGAAGGCCCAGTTCCTGTTCGGCTTCCTCGACCGGCACGCCGAGAAGTTCGCCTCCGACGAGGACGACGACATCCGGGTCGGGGCGTGCACGAGCTGCGGGATGCCGACCACCGGTGAGGTATGTGCGTTCTGTCGTCAACGCGACGCGATCATGAAGGTGCTCCCCGTGACCCAGGCCACCGCGTGAGCGCGGACACCCCCGCCACCGGGGACGCCCCCGCTGCACGTACCGACGGTCCGGCGGGCGCCGGGGCCGGAGCCGAGCCGGCCGCGCCGGTCCTGCCAGGCACCGACGCCCCGATCGCCGACGGGGAGCTGGTGGTGCTCACCGACCGCAAGGGACGCCGCTACCTGGTGACGCTGCGCTCCGGGGACGAGTGGCACTCGCACGGCGGCCTGGTCGCGCACGACGAGATCATCGGGTCGCCGGAGGGGGTGAGCGTGCACACCTCCAAGGGGATGGAGGTGACCGCCCTGCGCCCCACCCGCGACGAGTTCGTCCTGAAGATGAAGCGGGGCGCGCAGGTCGTCTACACCAAGGACCAGGCGATGATCGTCGCCCTGGGAGACGTCCGCCCCGGCTGCACCGTGGTGGAGGCGGGGGCCGGCTCCGGGGCGTTGACACTGGCGCTGCTCGCCGCGGTGGGGGAGTCCGGGCAGGTGGTGTCCTTCGAGCACCGAGAGGACCACGCGCGGATCGCCCGCCGCAACGTCACCCGGTTTCACGGCGGCGAGCCGACGAACTGGGAGCTGGTCGTCGACGACGTGACGGCGGCGCTGTCGACGCGGACCGCGCACCGGGTGGTCCTCGACCTCCTCGAGCCGTGGGACGTGGTCGCCGCGACCGCCGAGGCCCTGCCGCCGGGGGGGATCGTCGTCGCCTACACCCCCGGGGTCCCACAGGTGATGCGGTTCACCGACACCCTGTGGGCCGATGGTCGGTTCACCGACGTACGGACCTCCGAGACGCTCGTGCGGCCGTGGGACGTCGACGGCCTCGCGGTCCGACCGGCCCACCGGATGGTGGCCCACACCGCGTTCCTCACCACCGCCCGGCGGGTGCCGCGGCGCGCCGACGGCGGGCCGGCACGGCGGCGACGGAAGGCCGACACCGGCGGCTCGGTGGACTGGGGGGCCACCGACGATCTGCGGGTCGCCGGGAGCTGAGTGCAGCAGCGGACGTTGCGGGATCCTCGCCACCGGCGGTGGACGCCTTGGTCCGCCCGGCCTTCGACGCAGCGCTTCAGCCCGTCACGGTGTCGTAGCCGTGCCTCGCGGTCCGCAGCCGTCCGGTTCGCTGGGCCTGCCCGTGAGGGACGGTGGCTGTACTCGTCGGGGGCGACCGGCCCTTGAGCCCGATGTGGGTGACCGTCACGGTGGAAGTCGCCGCGCCGGACGAAGCCGGACGAAGCCGGACGACGGGGAGGAAGCACCGTGAAGACGCTGGTGTACGGCGCTGGGCCGTTGGGTTCCTACATCGCGGCCAAGCTGCACGAGGACGGGGCCGAGGTGGACCTGCTGGCGCGCGGGCAGCGGCTCGCCGATCTGCGTGAGCACGGCGTGGTCCTCGAGCACTGGCGCTCCGGGGAACGCGAGACGCACCGCGTTCCGGTCGTCGAGGAACTCCGCGAGGATGAGCCGTACGACCTCGTGCTCGTGGTGATGCGCAAGGATCAGAGCCAGGACATCCTCCCGTCGCTGTCGAGGAACCGGCATGCCCACACGGTGCTGTTCCTGCAGAACAACGCGGCGGGGTTCGCCGACTACACCGCCGCGCTCGGAGACGGACGGGTGATGGCCGGGTTCCCGAGCTTCGGTGGGCAACGGCGGGATCCGGTGATGCGGGTCATGCCGCTGCCGCGGGTGCCCATGCCGATCGGTGAGGTCGACGGCAGCGTCACCGACCGCACCCGCCAGGTGGCCGCCCTCCTCGAGCGCACCGGCAAGGCGGTGGAGATCCGTCCGGACATCGACGCCTGGCTCGTGACGCACATCCCCGTGATCATGGGCTACGGGGGGGTGTTCGCCGCCGACCTCGACCCGGCCCGCTTCGCACGCACCCGCGACGCGATGCTGCTGGGCGTGCGTGCCCGCACCGAGGCGCTGCGGGTGCAACGCCAGGCCGGTGTTCCGATCAGCCCGCCGTCGTTCCGCTGGCTGCCGTACCTCCCTGAGCCGCTGGTGGTGGCCCTGCTCTGGGTCATGGCACGCACGACCTTCTTCGAGGTGGGCGTGGTGAGCCACTCCAAGGTCGCGCGGGAGGAGCTCGAGCTCCTCGTCGACGAGTATCGCGAGCGGATCGCCCCGGCGGGTCGTGCGACGCCGGTGTTCGACCAGCTGGCGGCGCACGTGAAGGGCACGGTTGCGCCGCTGCCCGATGGCAGCCGCCAGGAGCCGATGCGCTGGGGTGGGCTCGTCGGGACCGCGGCGGCGTGCTTCGCCGCCGCGGCGGTGGCGCGGCGGTTGACGCGACGGGCATAGCCGAGGCCCGGTGGAGATCCTGGCGGTCGGTGTGGTGGGTGTGCTCGTGGAGCGGGAGTCGGCGGGGTGGGCTCCCGTCGTGCGCCGGTGGGCCGGACACGCGGATCATTGGTTGCGACGTGCCGCACGCTGACCTCACTCGGGGGGTCGCCTCGCCGGTGTCCACCGCCGGGAGCTCCCTCGAGCAGCGGTGGGACGAACTCCGACGCGGAACGCCGTCACCTGCCCTTGGCTACCGTCCGGATTCGCTGGCACGGAGGACCCCACGGTGATCACCCCGAACTATCTCGAACTGTCTGCCCCGGACCTGGCTTCGTCCCGGTCGTTCTACGAACAGGCCCTGGGCTTCGCCTTCACCGACTACGGCGACGACTACGCCGCGGTCGAGGGTGGCCCGGTCGAGATCGGTCTCGCTGCAGGAAGCGAGCCGGCGGCTCCGCTCCCCACCTTCGAGACCGATGACCTGCAACGCGCGTACGACGACGTCATCGCGGCCGGTGGACGGGTCACCCGGGAACCCTTCAGCTTCCCTGGCGGGCGCCGGTTCCAGTTCCTCGACCCCGGAGACAACGAACTCGCGATCTACCAACCGGACTGATCGGTGACGGCCTACCCGAGCGGCCGCGCAACCCGCGTCCCGGCAGCTGAACGCGACCCCGGCCGCCCACGGTGTCGAGTGGTCACGCGGCCCGGTCGTGCCCGTCGTCGGGGGTCACGCGCCTCGTGGGTGCGCTGGGGGAGCGGCGTGGCTGCTGCGGTCGGTCCAGGGCGAGGGCGATCGCCCAGATCCCGATCGCGGCGGGGATCACCAGCAGCAGGCTGGAGCCGACCGCGAGGGTGGCGACCAGGGCACCTGCGGCACCGGCGGTGACCGTCGCGAGGAGCTGGCCCTGACGTGTCACCTGCGGTCCTTCGAACGCTCACCCGACGTGCCACCGGGCGTGCCGGCGTGCCGATCCGATCAGGTGTGAGCATGCCCCTGCGCCGACGCTGCCGGGAGGCGCCCGGCCTGTCCGGACGGCCAACGTCTTGGGTGGTTCGACGTATCCCGTCCGCCGAACCAGACGGTTCGTCACGGGGTTCGTGCCCTACACTCGGGGGCGTCCGGTGACCACGGTCGACGGGCGAGAGGCCAGCGGGTGGCTGGGCCGCCCCGGACGGCCGAGGCGAGGAGGCCACGTGGTGGGACCGCGGCACGAATCGTCTGATGAGGAGCGCCA
>SLDB01000255.1 GCA_007125475.1 Nitriliruptoraceae bacterium
CTGCAGCCACAGCCGCAGCACTTCCTTGATCTCGATCACGGTGATCTCCCGGTAGGCCACGCGCTCTCCGTTGACACGGCGAACACGCACTGAACTGGTCCTACAACCGGGAACCGTGGAGGTGGTCCCATGACTGGCTAGCGGGTGGTCCCATCCCCGTGGCCAGAACTGCCGCCAAGCGGTCCCATCCCCGTGGCGGACGACAGCGATGAGCGCGTCGGGGCTGCGTCGACCCGAGCTTTCCGTGGGAGATCTCCACGGTGCGATCGGCGCCCGACGCCAGCTCGGCGACATCACGTCTCTGTCAGCGGTCGTTGAATACTGAGCACTTCGCGGTCGTCGAAAGCCTCAGCAGCTGCTCCGATGGGCGACGAGCACGTCGATGAGCCAACGGGGCCTCCTCGAGTTCGAAGCCTCACCACTCCGAGCTTCAGGCGAGGCCCTCCCCTACGGTCACCACCCTGTGTGGGCACGACACCGACACTCCGAGGAACCTGAGGAACACCGATCAAGACGAGGCGAGGGGCGCCAGTACGCTCGGTGGCTCGTGCTGCTGCACGACCTGTCGAGGAGCCGATCCGCTCGGAACTGTTCGGCATCGAGCGATTCGAGCGCCACGCTGCATCACAGGCAGCCGCCGATCGGGTCTCGACCGGGCCGTCCCGTGGTGTCGACCTTCTGAGGCGTCTCACCGACAACGCCGATGAACTCGCCGCCGCCTACCACGATGTCGTTCAGGCGGTGGAGGCCAAGCAGGACATCACCCCTGCAGAAGAGTGGTTCCTCGACAACTATCACTTCGTCGACGCGCAACTGCGCGATGTGCGTGACCACCTGCCGCGCGGGTACTACCGGGTACTGCCCAAGATCACCGACGGCCACCTGGAGGGGTACCCGCGCGTCTACGGGATCGTGTGGGCTCACGTCGCCCACACGGACAGCCGCGTCGAGACCGACACACTCCGGCGCTACGTCCGTGCGTACCAGGCCGTGGAGCCGCTCACCCTCGGTGAACTGTGGGCCATCCCGATCCACCTGCGTCTCGCGCTCGTGGAGAACCTTCGGCGGCTCGCCGAGGAGGCCGTCGCCGCCCGCGAGGCACGCCTGGAGGCCGACGAGCTCGCCGATCTCGTCCTGGCTACCGACGAGCGCGCCGCCGTCGGGGAGGCGAAGCTCCGCCGCCTCGACGGGATCCGGCTCGCGGACGGCTTCGTCGTTCGCTTCGTGGAGCGCCTACGCGACCGGGATCCGTCGACGACGCCGGCGTTGCGGTGGCTCGAGGGCAAGCTCACGGCTCAGGGCACCACGTCCGCCGACGTCGTCTCCCGACAGCACCGGGCCCAGGCGGCGACCAACGCGACGGTGCGCCACATCATCACTTCGATGCGGTGGATGTCCTCGATCGACTGGTTCGCGTTCGTCGAGAGCGTCTCGCTCCTCGACGATGCGTTGGGCGAGACCTACGCCTTCCAGGCCCTGGACTTCGCCACACGCGACGAGTATCGGCATCAGGTCGAGCAGCTCGCTCGTCGGGCACCGGCAACCGAACTCGAGGTCGCGCAAGAGGCGGCGCGCCTGGCCGCCAGCTTCCGCACCGGCCGACCCACGGAGACGTGCCCGAGCGTGCCCGGGATCCCCCCGGAGGCCGAATCCGATCCGGGCTACTACCTGCTCGGTGAGGGACGGAGCACGCTCGAAGCGGGGATCGGGTACCGATCGCGTCTGAGCCTGAGGCTCCGCCGGATGTCTCGCCGCTACGCGATCACCGGTTACCTCACCGGGATAGGCCTGATGACGACGGCCTTGGTGCTGGGCCTGAGCCTGGTCAGCTTCCGACAGGGGGCAGGATGGTCGTGGGTGGCGGTTCTCGGCTTGCTCGGGATAGCGCCGGCCACCGAGATCTCGATCTCGTTGGTCCACAGGATCGTCGCGGCATTGGTGCCCCCGCGCCGGATTCCGAAACTCGAACTCGCCGACGGCGTCCCTGCATCCTTACGCACGCTCGTCGTGGTCCCGACGCTGGTCACCAGCGTCGAGGACCTCCACGAGCAGCTCGAGCGGCTCGAAGTGCACTTCCTCGCCAACCAAACAGGCGCCCTTCACTTCGCACTTCTCAGTGACTTTCCGGACGCGCCCGGCGAGCACATGCCTGGCGATACCGAGATCCTGGCTGAGCTCGAGCAAGGTGTGCGCAGGCTGAACGAGACGTATCCACCACCGCCTGGAGGCGGTGAGCGGTTCCTGGTGCTGCATCGACGCAGGCTCTGGAACCCGTCCGAGGGCAGCTGGATGGGCTGGGAGCGGAAGCGCGGGAAGCTGCACGAGCTCAACGGCCTGCTACGGGGCTCGACCGAGACGACGTTCCTGCCTGTCGGCGGGGTGCCGCCGGCGGTCCCGCAGGAGGTCCGCTACGTGATCACCCTCGACGCGGACACACGGGTTCCCAAGGGTGCGGCCTACCGCCTGGTCGGCGCCATGGCGCACCCCATGAACCACCCGGTCTACGACACGTCCCATCGTCGGGTGACCCGGGGCTACGGGATCCTGCAGCCGCGTGTCACCCCGTCTCTGCCCACGGGGCCCGCGAGCACCATCTACCAGCGGATCACCACCGGAGGGGGCGGCGTCGACCCGTACGCGGCAGCGATATCCGACGTCTACCAGGACCTCTTCGGGGAGGGGTCCTATACGGGCAAGGGCATCTACGACGTCGACACGTTCGAACAGGCACTGGACGGCAAGGTCGG
Source organism: Nitriliruptoraceae bacterium (assembly GCA_007125475.1). GTDB lineage: Bacteria > Actinomycetota > Nitriliruptoria > Nitriliruptorales > Nitriliruptoraceae > SLDB01. The sequence continues at coordinate 2,748 of SLDB01000255.1, forward strand.
AGTCAACACGCTCTTGAGCCACGACCTGTTCGAGGGGGCGTTCGCGCGGTCGGGCCTTGCCACGGACATCGAGCTGTTCGAGGAGTTCCCGACCAACTACGAGGTGGATGCCCGCCGCCGACACCGCTGGGTACGGGGGGACTGGCAGCTGCTGCCGTGGGTCCTCGGTCACGCCAGGGACGAACTCCGCGACCAGGCGACCTACCGGTTGTCGGCGCCGAGTCGCTGGAAGATCATCGACAACCTGCGACGATCGCTGGTTGCGCCGACCTCGTTCGTGTTGACGCTGGCCGTGATGGTGGCCGGGGCGCCGGCAGCGATGTGGTGGCTGACGGTCGTGGTCGGGGCGGCGGCGGTGCCGGCCTTCATCCCGGTCCTCGATGGCCTACGTCCGGGGCGCCGAATCGGCATGCGCAGTCACCTACGAGCTGTCCTGCGCGACGTGGGGACGGCGCTGATGCAGGTGCTCGTCTGGATCGTGACCCTCGCGCATCAGGCCCTCCTGATGGCCGACGCGATACTGCGGACCCTCGGCCGCCTGTACATCACCCGCAAGGGGCTGCTCGAGTGGACGTCAGCTGCCCTCGCGGGCTTCGGCGGCGACCTTCGCCCTCGCTCGTTCTACCGCTCGATGCGATGGGGGGTACTCCTCGCCGTTGTCTCCGTCGCGCTCGTCGTCGCGCTCGAGCCGTCGTCGTGGCCGTTGGTTGCGACGATCGGCTCGGTCTGGGTGGCGTCACCGCTGTTCGTCCACTGGATCTCCACGCCGCCTCGCGCTGCCCGCAGGCATCAGCTTTCCTCCGAGGAGCGTCAGGCGTTCCGGCTGATCGCACGCCGCACGTGGCGGTTCTTCGAGGCGTTCGTGTCCGACGAGCACAACGCGCTGCCGCCGGACAACTTCCAACAGAATGACGAGGGGGTGATCGCCCACAGGACCTCGCCAACCAACATCGGCTTGTCGCTGTTGTCGACCACGGCCGCCTACGACTTCGGTTGGATCGGCCTCGTGGATCTCGCGGATCAGCTGGAGCGGACCCTGGACACCGTGGACCGCCTGCAGAAGTTCCGTGGACACCTCCTCAACTGGTACAACACCGACGACCTGCATCCGCTTGAACCGCTCTACGTCTCCACCGTCGATAGTGGCAACCTGGCCGGGCATCTGCTCGCTGTCGCGCAGGCTTGTCGGGAGGCCACGGAGGCGCCCGTACTGGGCCAGCGAGTCCTCGACGGCGTCCGTGATGCGACGCTGCTGGCACGCGATGCCGCCGATGACCCGAAACGTGCGGTCGGGTCCGACACGGTCAGCGCTGAGCAACTCCGGGGGGCCGCCGAAGCCGTGTTGGCGCTGGCAGATGAGCCGATGCCGTCAGGACGGGGGTGGGGTGCCCGGCTCGATGCCCTGGCCGCGTCGGGAGAGGATCTGATGGACGCGGCGCGTGCGCGGCACGCCGCCGCGGGGTCGGGCCAGTTGGACGACGTCCTCGTGTGGGCGACGGCCGTGGGCGCATGCGTGGCGGCTCACCGCCGCGACATCGCGGCAGGAGCGACCGCGTCGGACGGCCCCGGTCGTAGCGACATCGTCCACCGGATGCAGGCTCTCGCACTGCGTGCCGAGGGCCTGGTCGACGCGATGGATTTCCGTTTCCTCTTCGACGAGTCGCGGAAGCTGCTGTCCATCGGTTACCGACTGTCCGACGCTGCGTTGGATCCCAGCTGCTACGACCTCCTCGCCTCTGAGTCGCGTCTCGCCAGTTTCATGGCGATCGCGAAGGCGGACGTGCCCCCGCAACACTGGTTCGTCCTCGGGCGGACACTCACACCGGTCGGACGCGGGGCAGCGCTCGTGTCATGGTCGGGGTCGATGTTCGAGTACCTCATGCCGATGCTGGTGATGCGGCAGCCGCCTGAGAGCCTCCTCGACGCCACCTGCGTACACGTCGTGAAGCGACAGATCGCGTACGGGGCCGAACGCGGCGTGCCGTGGGGTATCTCGGAGTCCGCGCACAACATCCGGAACGTCGAGTTGACCTACCAGTACGCCGATTTCGGCGTCCCCGGTCTCGGGCTGCGTCGGGGGCTCGGAGCTGACGTGGTCGTCGCGCCATATGCCACGGCACTGGCGGCGATGGTCGACCCACAGGCGGCACTGGCGAACCTCCGTCGGCTCCGTCAAGAGGGCGCATTGGGTGAGTATGGCTACTACGAGTCCGTGGACTACACACCGACGAGCGTGCCGACCGGCGAGCGCCAGGCCATCGTTCAGACCTATATGGCACACCACCAGGGCATGTCCGTGGTGTCCCTGGCCAACGTGGTCCACGAGGGTGCGAGCCAGCGAAGGTTCCATGCCCATCCGCTCGTCCGCGCCACGGAGTTGCTGCTCCAGGAGCGCACTCCTCGGTCGGTCACGCTGGCGAGCCCGCGCGCGGAGGACGTGTTGGAGGCCCCGCAGGTCCGTGACCTGGTGGCACCCACCCTGAGGCGTTTTGAGTCCCCTCACGACGTCACGCCGCGCAGTCACCTCCTGTCCAACGGCCGGTATTCGGTGATGATCACCGCAGCTGGGTCAGGTTTCAGCCGATGGCGGGACCTCGCCGTGACGCGGTGGCGAGAGGACCCGACGCGAGACTGTTGGGGCAGTTTCGTGTTCCTGCGGGACGCCGCGGGCGGCGACGTGTGGTCCGCCGGCTTCCAGCCAGCGGCTGCAGGGTTCGACGACTACGAGGTCGTCTACACCGAGGACCGAGCCCGGATCGTCCAAGGAGACCGATCGCTGAAGATCGCACTCGATGTGATCGTCTCGCCGCAGGACGACGCCGAGCTCCGGCGTTTGTCCGTGACCAACCGGAGGTCGTACCAGCGGGAGATTGACATCACCTCCTATGCGGAGGTCGTACTGGCGCCCCAGGCAGCCGATGAAGCGCATCCCGCGTTCTCCAACCTGTTCGTGCAGACCGAGTGGGTACCCGAGATCGGCGCGTTGCTCGCGTCGCGGAGGCCCCGGAGCTCCGATGAGGCACCGGTATGGCTCGCGCATCTCCTCGCGGTCGAAGGCGAGTTCGGCGATCCCCAGGAGTACGAAACGGACCGGGCCCGATTCCTCGGTCGCGGACGCGGCATCCGCACACCGTCGTCGGTGATCGAAGGGGGCCCGTTGTCGAACACCGTGGGGACCGTCCTCGACCCGATCGTCAGCATCCGGCAGCGCGTATCGATCCCGCCGGGACGCACCGTCAGCGTCGTGTTGACCACCCTCGTTGCCGCCTCCCGGGATGAGGCGATCGAGGTCGCGGAGAAGTACCGGGAACCGTCCGCGTTCGATCGCGAGGCCTCGTTGGCGTGGACCCACGCCCAGGTCCAGCTTCACCATCTTCGCATCAACCAGGACGAGGCACACCTCTTCCAGCGACTCGCGAACCGGCTCATGTACGCCGATCCATCCGCGCGGGCGGCGCCTGACATCCTCGCGGGAAACCAGCTCGGGCAGCGTGGACTCTGGCGCCACGGCATCTCCGGTGACCTGCCGATCGCCCTCGTTCACATCGAACGCGCGGAGGATCGCGACGTCGTGCGTCAACTTCTGCACGCTCACGCGTACTGGCGGCTGAAGGGGCTCGGTGCCGACCTCATCGTCATCAACGCGACCGGGGCCTCGTACGCGCCGGGGTTCCAGCAGGTGCTCGACGGCGTGGTGCGTGCCACGAGGCAGGCCGGTGGGGAGACGCCCGGCGATGTCTACGTCTTGCGTGACGAATTGCTGTCTTCCACCGAGCGCGTCCTCATGCGTGCGGCAGCGCGCGTCGAGGTGCGAGCCTCCGCCGGGACGCTCGCCGAGCACGTGATCCGATCCCAGAGGATCCGTTCGGGTCCGGTCCCCGCGGCGCAACGTCCGTCCCGACCCGTCCCCGCCAGCACGCCGCCGCCCCGGCTTGACCTCGAGGAATTCAACGGACTCGGTGGCTTCGCATCCGACGGCAAGGAGTACGTGGTCGTCCTCGGTCCTGGTCAGTGGACCCCGTCGCCGTGGATCAACGTCGTGGCGAACCCCGAGTTCGGGTTCCAGGTTTCTGCCCTGGGAGGAGGCTTCACCTGGGCGGACAACAGCCGCGAGAACAAGCTCACCCCGTGGTCGAACGATCCTGTCGGCGACCCTCCCGGCGAGGTCTTCTACGTTCGCGACGAGGACTCCGGACTCGTGTGGGGACCGACCGCGGTTCCGATCCGCGAGGAGGACTCGACGTACGTCGTCCGTCACGGGCAGGGCTACACCTCGTTCGAGCATGCCTCCCACGGGATCGACCTACGCCTCGTGCAGTTCGTCCCACCCTCGGATCGGGTGAAGATCTCCCGATTGCGCGTGGAGAACCGCAGCAACCGGACGCGACGGCTGTCGGTCACCGCGTACGTCGAGTGGGTACTCGGCGTCTCCCGAGTGGCGTCGGCGGCGCACGTGGTCACCGAGTACGACGGCCGGGCGAACGCGATGTTCGCCCGCAACGCCTGGAATGAGGAGTTCGCCGGCCGTGTCGCGTTCGCGGATCTCGGTGGCCGCCAGACGTCGTGGACGGCCGATCGACTCGAGTTCCTGGGACGCAATGCCAGCCTCGATCATCCGGTGTCTCAGGAACGGCGAAGGGTCCTTTCCGGGCGCACCGGAGCCGGGTTGGATCCCTGCGCCGCTCTGTGCACGTCGCTGCAACTCGAGCCGGGCGAGCACACCGACGTCCTGTTCCTGCTCGGCGAGGCGGAATCCTCCGCGGAGGCGCGCGATCTCCTCGACCGGTACCGGTCGACGGATCACCTCGCGCTGCTCCATGACGTCCGCGAACGGTGGGATGACGTTCTCGGAACGATCCGGGTGCGGACACCGGAGCGATCGATGGATCTGCTGTTGAACCGGTGGCTCGGCTACCAGACCCTGTCATGCCGCATCTGGGCACGATCGGCCTTCTCCCAGTCGGGTGGTGCCTACGGTTTCCGTGATCAGTTGCAGGACGTGGCAGCGATCGTCCACGCCCGCCCGGACCTCGTTCGTGAGCATCTGTTGCGCGCCGCCGCCCGCCAGTTCCCCGAAGGCGACGTGCAACACTGGTGGCACCCTCCCACCGGACGCGGGGTACGGACCCGGATCTCTGACGACCGTGTGTGGCTTGCGTACACCGTCACGCACTACCTGCGGTCGACCGGTGACGTCGCCGTGCTGGACGAGCCCGTCCCTTGGCTGGACGGGCCGCCGTTGGGCGACGAGGAGCAGGAAACGTACTTCGAGCCCACGCAGTCGCAGAACACTTCGTCGCTCTACGAACACTGCGCGCGGGCGCTGGACAGGAGCCTGGAGCTCGGAAGCCACGGCCTACCACTCATCGGTGCCGGGGACTGGAACGACGGCATGAACCGCGTCGGTCGGGAAGGCCGTGGCGAAAGCGTCTGGTTGGCCTGGTTCCTCGTCACGAACCTGCGCGACTTCGCCCCCCTCGCCGAGTCGCGCGGCGACGTCCAACGCGCCGCTACGTGGCGGCGGATCGCAGAGGAGGTCCGAGCGGCGGTGGAGGCGACCGCTTGGGACGGCGAGTGGTACGTGCGGGCCTTCTTCGATGACGGTACGCCGCTCGGCTCGTCCTCCAATGACGAGTGCCAGATCGATGCCATCCCACAGTCGTGGGCGGTGATCTCCGGCGCCGCCGACGAGCGACGAGCCCGGTCGGCGATGTCGGCCGCCTCCCTCCGGCTCAAGCGCCCTGACGACCACCTCATGCTCCTGTTCGCCCCACCCTTCGACCGAACGGATCTCGATCCGGGCTACATCAAGGGCTACGCACCCGGGCTGCGGGAGAACGGAGGCCAGTACACGCACGCCGCGACGTGGTCGATCGTGGCTGCAGCCATGCTCGGTGACGGCGACGAGGCCGTCGACCTGTTCAACCTGCTCAGCCCCATCCAGCACACCAGCAGCCGCGCGAACCTCAACCGCTACAAGGGCGAGCCGTACGCCGTGGCTGCCGACGTGTACTCGCAGCCGCCCCACGCCGGTCGGGCGGGTTGGACGTGGTACACCGGTGCCGCAGGCTGGATGTACCGGGCCGGCGTCGAGTGGATCCTCGGCCTGCGGAAGGTGGGGGAGGCGCTGCGCATCGATCCCTGCATCCCGCGGGCCTGGCCGGGGTTCGAGATCACGTATCGTCATCGTGGCAGCGTGTACCGGATCACCGTCGACAATCCCCAACGCGTCAGTCGGGGCGTGAGCACCCTCCGCCTCGACGGTGCACCAATGGACCCCGGCGGTCTCGTCCCGTTGGCCTCGGACGGTCACGACCACGCCATCCAGATCGAGCTGGGATGACCAGACCCTGCTCCCGTGGGCTCGCCGCGCCACATGGGGTCGGACCGGATCATGGCATCCCGGTCTCGAGCGGTCGGCCGGCGAGCACGTCAGGTCCCTGAGAGCAGGCGATCCCCGCCGTTCGATCGGGCACCAGCCGGTGGGTGTGGGTTTCCCGTCTCGCTGATGGGAAGGCGTGCTCGGAACACGGGTAGGATCGCCTTCGCCAGTGGGAGTGTCGACATCGCGGATTCGTACCGCTCGGAACGCCGGGTGTGGTCACACCGATGGCCGCTGGTCGTCGTCCCGGCGCTGGTCGTCGCCGCCGCCGTGGCGCTGTGGCTGGCCGGCCCTCTGCAGCCCGACAGGGGAGCCGACGAGCCGGCCGACGCCGCGTTCCCCCAGCGCGAACCGCGGCTCGTGCCGACAGCCGGTCGGGACGCGGCGTCGTTCGGTGTCCACCACGACTGGGGGGAGGCGACGCCGACCGGTGTCGCGGCGCGCTTCGGGGACACGCCCGTGTTCTTCGGGCTCTTCGTGCACTTCCCGTTCGAAGACGCCGACTACGCCTTGCTGGATCGTGCGGCAGCGGAGCTGGTCGAGGCCGACGCGGCGCTGCCGCTCACGGTCGAGCCGCACGAGGGATTGGACACGGTCACCGACGGCGCGCTCGACGAGCTCACCTCGTGGCTGGAGACCTGGAACTCACGTGGGCTGCCGGTGCTGGTCCGGTTCGCCCACGAGATGAACGGCGGGTGGTACGCGTGGGGGCAGCGCCCCGAGGAGTACGTGGTGGCGTTTCGGCGCGCCGCCGAGGCGGTTCGCGCCGCACCCACCAGCGAGATCATGTGGGCACCCAACGAAGGCGGTGGCTACCCGTTCCCCGGCGGCGACTACAACGCCGTGCCGGGGGATCCGGGCTTCGATCTGCTCGACACCGACGGCGACGGGGAGCTCACCCAGTCCGACGATCCCTACGCGCCGTACTACCCCGGGGACGATTACGTCGACCGGGTCGGGCTGACTGTCTACCACTTCGGTGAGGCCTGGCCCTGGGGCGACAACGTCGTCCCGGAGGACGGCAAGTTCCTGGACAAGATCCTCGGGACCTATGACGGCACCGAAGGCGACCAGAAGGCCGTGCCGGACTTCCACGCCGAATACGCCCGGGACCGTGACCTGCCGATGATGGTCGCCGAGACCTCGTCGCTCTACAACGTCGACCGCGAGGGTCCCGACGGCGGGGAGCTGGCGATCAAGTCGGCGTGGCTCGAGCAGATCTTCGCCGACGACCTGCTCGACGAGCTGCCCGCCCTCGACGCGCTGGTCTGGTTTGCGGTGCGCAAGCCCGAGTCGGAGATCGACGACGAGCTCATCTCGTGGGGGCTGACCCACGACGACGAGATCCTCGAGGCCTTCCACGATGCCGTGCCGGCCTGGCTGCGTTTCGTCGACGGCCGGGGTGGACCGGCCTGATCCACGCGCTGGTATTGTTCGGACCTTCCGTGCCCGGAAACGTCCGGCAGCCGCGCAACCGCGGGGCGAGGACGTTGCGGCGGCATCCGGAACCTCAGCTCGGCGTCGTCAGCTGCCGATGCCAGAAGTGACGCCTCACCTGTGGAGCTGCTGTGTCGATCGTTCGTCGGGCCCGATCGTCGGGGCGTCGCACGATCCTGCTCGTGGTGCTGGCCGCCCTACTGGTGGCACCGGTTGCCGCTCCCGCAGCCGGCGGTTCACCATCCGCCCTGGACTGCGACGCCTCATCCGGGGTGGTCCCGTTCGACGACGTGAACGGCAACGTCCACGCCCCGTCGATCGTGTGCCTGGCGGCCTGGGGTGTCGCCAGCGGCTACCACGACGGGACCTACCGGCCGGAGCGGGCGGTCTCGCGGGCCCAACTGGCCACGTTCCTGCACCGGCTCCTGGAGGCGCTCGACAACACCGTTCCCCCCGGCCCGTCGGGCTTCACCGACGTCGCGCCCGGTGACACCCACGCCGAGAGCATCGACGCGCTCGCGGCCGCCGACATCGTCCGGGGTCAGACGTCGACGACGTTCGGTACCAACGCGGCGGTGACCCGCGGCCAGCTCGCCTCGATCATCAGCCGGACCCACGAGCAGGTCTTCGGGGCCACCCTGCCTCACGACTCGACAGTGAGCTTCGCCGACATCGCGGGCTCGGTCCACGAGACCGGCATCATCCGGCTGGCCTCCGCCGAGGTGGTGACCGGCCACACCGACGGGACGTTCGGACCGGAGCAGCAGGTCACGCGCGCCCAGATGGCCGCGTTCCTCGGACGCTACACCGCCCTGCTGGTCGCCGACGGCTTCGCCGAGGCCCCGGAACCCGACGGGTTGGGCGCCTGGGAGACCCCGACGACGTCCGCGTGGCCTCTGGGTGCGCAGCGTCACTTCGGCGTGGCGACGTGGGGCAACGGTTGGAACGCCGGCGAGTTCGAGGACGTCGCCGATGTCGCCGGGTACAGCCCGACCGTGGTGGTCCACTACCTCGGCTTCGACCACGAGCTGTCCACGCGACAGCTCGAGACGGTCAGCGCGGCGGGCGCGACCACGCTGGTGACCTGGGAGCCCTACGACTGGGATGCGGGCACCGTCGAACAGCCGCGGTTCCAGCTGCGCCGGATCATCGACGGCGAGTTCGATGTCTACCTGCACCGTACCGCCGAGACACTGAAGGACTTCGGCGGGCCGGTGATGCTGCGCTTCGCCCACGAGATGAACGGCGACTGGTATCCGTGGTCCGAGCAGGTCAACGACAACCGCCCGGGCGAGTACGTGGCGGCGTGGCGCCACGTCCACGACCTGTTCGCGCGGGCGGGCGTCGACAACGTCAGCTGGGTCTGGAGCCCCAACGTCGAGTACGCGGGTTCTCAGCCGCTGGCCGAGGTGTACCCGGGCGGTGACTACGTCGATGCCGTCGCCGTCGACGGCTACAACTGGGGGACGGCCGAACCGTGGTCCTCCTGGCAGTCACCCGCCGAGGTCTTCGACTCGACGTTCCGGGCCGTGCGGCGACTCGCCCCGGACAAGCCGTTGATGATCGGTGAGACGGGCTCCGCCGAGGCCGGCGGGGACAAGGGGCTGTGGATCTCGCGGCTGTTCACGTGGCTCGAGGCCAACCCGGACGTGCGCGCGCTGGTGTGGTTCAACCTGAACAAGGAGACGGACTGGCGCATCGAGTCGAGCCGGTCGGCCGCCGAGGCGTTCGCCGAGGGGCTCGACGCGTGGTCGCCGGCCTCGTGACAGGCGCTCAGTCGGCGCCCCGGGTCGCCGCGAAGCCGGTGACGAACGCCTCGACCGCGTCCGGGTCGTCGGTGAAGCGCCAGCGGCGCTGGGTGTCCATCTCGAAGTAGTTCACGAAGGCCAGCTCCCGTTCCAGTGCGTGGTCGAACATCTCGGCGATCCAGGCCGCACGGTCACCACCCATGGTCGACGAGCCGGTCTCGGCGACGCCCAGCGGCTGGCCGGCGAAGGTGCCGATGTGCTCGAGGGTCCCGTCGACGAGGTCCGGGAAGCTACGCCAGCGCAAGTGGTCCTCACCGGTGCCGTTGGTGCCCCAGTTGTAGGCGGAGATCCCGATCCGGTCGACATGGTCGTCGCCGGGGTAGAGCGGTTCCAGGGGGGCCGATCCGGGGGACTCCTGGTTCGGCGCCCATTCCCAGAGCACGTTGGTCGCCCCGGCGGTCTCGAACACGTCCTGGACGTGGTGCCACGCCGCCACGTACTCGCCGGTCCGGTTGTCGTTGACGCCGGCGCCCCACGGGTACCAGCCGCCGTTCATCTCGTGGGCGAAGCGCAGGATCACCGGCCCGCCGTACGATGCGATCTGGCCCGCCCAGCGTTCGATGTAGGGATCGTGGTCACCGTCGATGATGGTCCGCAGCGCGTACCCGGGCTGGTCGGCGCCGGCGGGGTCGCCGCTGGGCACCGCGGCCCACGGCTCCCAGGTGATCTTGGGGATGATCCCGCGGTCGGCCAGCTCGTCGGCGAGTGGCCGGTCGAACTGCGGCGAATCGCCCCACGCCTTGTAGACGTCCACGACGTCGGGGGTGACGCCAGTCCGCTCGACGAACCGGTCGACCTGGTCGAGGTCCTCCACCGCGATGCCGACGGTGACCAGCGGCTCGGGTCCCGAACGTGGGGTGTCGATCCCGTTCAGCACGACGAGCGTGAGCAGCAGCGCGGCAGCCACCACCAGCGCACCGAGGACCCACCTGGTCCAGCGCACCCCGCCGTGCGATGACGTCACCGCCGTCGCGGAAGATGACGGGTCGTGGTCAGGCCCTATGGATCAGCCCCTGTGCCAGACCGGCCAGCGTCGGTCCGTGTTCGTCGTCGATCTCGAGGCCCACGGTCGCGGAGCCGACCTGGGTTATCGCGGCGGTGGCCACGGTGCCGACGAGCCGCTCGACGCCGTCGTCGAGGAGCAAGTCCACACGGACTTCGCCGGCCGCCACCAGGTCGTGGAGCTGGTGCTGGGCGATCTCGAGGCGTACCCCGGTGAGCGAGAGGTCCGTCACGGTCGCACGTTTCCCTTCGACATCCGCAGGGATGATGACCGGGTGCCGGTAGCTGCGACGTCGTTCTGGCGAGAAGCGTACAGATCGGATCCGTCGGATCGCCATGAGCAGCAGCAGTCCTCCGATGACCGCCCAGAAGGCCGCGCCGTGGGCGACGCCGGGGTGGGGGTAGGACATCCCCGCGACACCGGACAGGCTGGCGACGTAGGGGCCGAACGAGACCAGGTAGAGCGACGAGAGGGCGACGAGCAGGTGCGGGACGCCCACCCGGCGCACGTGTCCGGCGGTCTGGCCCTTCGGGGTGACGTGGAACCTGACCTTCCTGCTGGTGAAGGCCTCGACCAGGGCGGAGAAGATCGTCTCCATGCGCACCAGCTCGAAGACCGTGTTCGAGACGGGACGGTGCTGGCCGCGACCGAGCAGGAACAGCGCGAGCTGCTGGAGCGTGAAGGCCACGGCGAACACCGCGATGAACAGCATCGGCGGGGCGATGATCGGGGCGGTGCCGGTCAGCAGCACGATGGGAGGCAGCAGCAGCAGCCCGAACGTCCGCAGCGGGTCGAACCAGGCGAGCATCGTCGCCGCGTACGAGATGCGCTGGCCGATCGTCAGCGCCCGCTCGGTCAGCGGGGCTTCCTGGCGCCAGGTCTGCATCGCGCCGATGCACCAGCGCCGTCGTTGGAGCAGGTACTCCTCGGCGGTGGGCGCGGCGAGCCCACGGGCGAGCACCTCGTTGTGGTAGACGCTCTCCCAGCCGGCACGGTGCAGCCGGATGGTGGTCTGGAAGTCCTCGGTGATCGATCCGGTCGCCACGCCGCCCACCGCGGCCAGCGCCGAAGTGCGCAGCACCGCGCCGGTGCCGCACCAGAACGCGCTCTCCCACCGGTTCTTGGCGGGCTGGATCACCCGGTAGAACAGTGACTGCTCCGTGGCCAAGACGTTCTTGCCGCGTTTATCGCCGCGACCGGTGATGTGCTCGAACGAGTCCTCGTTGTAGAAGTCCTGGGGTGTCTGGACGAGCGCGATCCGGGGGTCGGCGAGGTAGGGAAGCGTCCGGCGCAGGAAGTCGGGGCGTGGCACGTGGTCTGCGTCGAACGTCGCGACGAAGTCCGCGTCGATGATCCTGAGCGCGTTGTTGAGGTTGCCGGCCTTGGCGTCCCTGCCGTCGTGTCGGGCCAGGTAGTTGGCGCCCAGCCGTTCCGAGAGGCGTTCCACCTCGGGTCGAGCACCGTCGTCGAGCACCCACGTCTCGTGCGGCGTGTCGATCCGCAGCGCGCCGACGACGGCCGGCAGGATCACCTCCAGCGTCTCGTTGTAGGTGGTGATCAGCACGGCCACCTTCCCCTCGGGGAGCTCGCTGCCGGGCGTCAGCGGCTGCCTGGAGTCCCACAGCGAGAACGTGAACAGCGTGAGGCCCAGCACTGCGTAGGTCTCGAAGGCCCACAGCGACCACGACAGGACCGGAGCGTCCGGGTTGATCGTGTACATCGCGCGCCAGGTCAGGTACGTCACCCCGACGAGGATCGCGACGACCGCGACGGCACGGATCAGGCTGGTGTGGTCCGCCTGGGGTGGAGGTGGGCGATACGTGTGGGGGTCGTCATGCCCCGGCGGCGGATCGGATGTGCGGGCGCCGTCGTGGAACGCGGTGTGGTCGTTCATGCTCGTTGCCCCCGTGCCTCAGGCCTGGATCTTGGATGGGTTCCACCTCTCCGACACGCTCTCGGCAGGGGCGGGCGTCACCGACGTGGATCGCTTCGAGCTCCGAACGAACAGCGGGAGACGATCACGCCGGGGTGCGCCGATCGGGCTCCGGGGTGTTCCCGGACGATCTGACTGCTCGGTTGCGGGCCTTGGACGCATACAGATCGCGGTCGGCGGCGGCGTACAGATCTGCGAGCGGCTGGCCGTCTTCCCACACGGCAACACCGGTCGAACACGCTGTGCCCTGCGGCATCACCTGCTCGAGCCGGTCCGCGACCGCACGTGCCTGGTCCGCGTCGGCCCCGGGGAGTACCGCGCAGAACTCGTCACCGCCGGTCCGGGACAGCTGGTCGCGGGCTCGCAGCTGCGGCTGCCACGCTCGGGTCGCTTCGATGAGCAGCTGGTCGCCAGCAGCGTGCCCGTGGGCGTTGTTGACCTGCCTGAACCCGTCGAGGTCGATGGCGATCAGCGCGAGCGCCTCACCGGTCCGGCGGACCGTCGCCATCGCGTGGCCGAGCGCGGTCTCGAACGAGCTGCGGTTGGCGACACCCGTCAGGGGGTCGGTGGTCGCCCGGTGACGCACCTCGGCGACCAGCCAGAGTGTGACCCACGCCAACGTCCCGCCGCCCAGAGCGAACACGAACGCCACCGCCAACGGCGGGAGCGGGGCATCGACCAGGCGCGAGGCAGCGATGGCGGTGGCCGCCGCCCACACCAGTACCGCAGTCGCGTGCTGCCAGCGCAGCACCAGTGCGGTGTAGACCGCCACGAAGGTGTAGAGCACGGCCGCCAGGGCGGAGGACCAACTGCCCGACCCGGCGACCACCGCGACGGCGATCAGCACCGTCCCGAGAAGACTGCAGACAACGCTCGCCACATAGGTGAAGACGCGGCGCGCAAGCAACGCCGTCATCGCGACCACTACCCCTGTGGCCGCGAGGAGTAGCAGCACGGCCGTGTGCGCCCTCGGGTCGAGCGCGGCGACCGCGACCATCCCTGCACCTGCCAGGTAGAACACCGCCGCGGCCACCCCACGCTCGTGTGTGCCGTCAGAACCAGGATGGAACAGCGCAGAACCCGTTGGCAGCGATGTCAGGCGAAGGGAGGTCGCCACGCGGTCGCTTTCCATCTCACTCCACACGTTTCGCCCGGTGACCGGGCGTTTCACCCGGTGAATCGACCGATTCCGCCTTCACCTGAACCCGACGTGCGTTCACACCAGAACCAGACGCGAAGCCTTCTGACCCGCCCACTGCGCTTGGTCGAACGGCCCAACGGCGGTTCAGACCGCCGCAGGGCGAAGGTCCCGAACCCGATCCACCAGACCCCGCGTGTCAACGGACACTTGGTTCTCCCCAGTAGATCAGAGCGAACGCGGCTGCCCCGCCATCCTCACCGTCGCTGTCGGACTGCAGCCCCACAGTCCTCAACTCAGGTGGCGCCTGACACAGGGCGTCGAAGGCGGGAGGCCGGCGGTGGAGGGTGTGCGGCTGGTGCGGCCACCCCACGGACCGGGCAGCTATCACGATGAGGCGCCCGTGTGAACCAGCCAAACCCTGAGCCCAAGCCCTTTTCCACAGCCAGTCGTCCGTTGACACCGGCCATCACCGGACGGCGGCGCCATTGGACGCCGAGGTCGGCACGGCGCAAACCTGCTGGCCACGCAGGCGTCCGCGGAGCGCGGCGGCGAGCAGGACGAGCGCCGCGATCGCGAGCACGGGCTGGACGGGCGCGAACCAGCTCATCGCGCCGGACGTTCCCAGGGCGACGACGACGAGCTTGTTACAGACGGGGCAGCCGATGGCGAAGAAGGCCAGTATCCCGCCGACTCCGCCCCGTCGACTCGGACGATCCTGTCCTGCCACGCCCTCTCTGACGTAGGTCGCGAGCAGCAGACCCGAGAGGGCGGCCGTCACCAGCCAGACGGGGTAGTTCCACCACAGCACCGGCATCATCCGGGCGAACAGGGGGTTGGGGATCATCTCGGTCGGCAGCCCGATCGCGAGTGCGACGGCGGTTGCTCCGGCGAGCGCGGTGCCCCAACGGCGGCTGCCCCAGGTTCTCCGACTGTCCACGTTCTGCTCCTTGCTGCTTGGCTGCGTCGCAACCCACCTGGGGCGCGGCAACGTACGGCCAGCTGCGGTGCCGACCGTACAGACGCCATAGGGAATGGGGGGGTGTCTCGGCGCGCTGTCCAACGGAGTTGGACACTTCTGCCCGGGGACGCCGGAGCCGTCCAGGGAAGACAAACAGGGGATTGGCTGCTGTCCATGGCGGCTCA
>SLDB01000085.1 GCA_007125475.1 Nitriliruptoraceae bacterium
CCAGCGTGTGCTGGTGCTCGCCGAGGAACACCTGGCCCCCGTCCTGTCCTCCGCCGTAGCGGTGTCCGTCTCGTGCGCGTCGACGTCGTGCCCCGACCTCCGACGGCGATCGGCGTGTGCAGCCTCCCCGACCGGGGTGTGCGGGGCGGGGGGCTGGGCCGTCATGGCACGAACGGTCCGTCGAGGTTCGCGAACGCGTCCTCGGCGTCGTCGCGGTACGACTCCCAGGTGGCCCGGTCCCAGATCTCGACCTTCTCGTCCGCCCCGTTCACCGTGAGTTCCTTGTCCAGCCCGGCGTAGGCGCGGAGCCGGGGCGGGATCGTCACCCGCCCCTGGGCGTCGGGCTTCTCCTCGTGGGCCCCGGCGAGGAACACCCGCAGGTAGGCGCGGGCCCGCTGATCCTCACGTGGCACGGCGCGCAGCTCCTCGACCCGGCGCTCGAACGCCGTCAGCGGGTAGACGTCGAGGCAGCGGTCCTGTGACGGCGCGAAGACGAGGCCGCTGGCGAGGCGGTCACGGAAGCGCGCCGGGAGGATCAGCCGCCCCTTCTCGTCCAGCGTGTGCTGGTGCTCGCCGAGGAACACCTGACCCCCGTCCTCTCCTCCGCCGCAGCGGTGTCCGTCTCGTGCGCGCCGACGTCGTGGTCCGACCTCCGAGGGTGATCGGCGTGTGCGCCGCCCCCCGGCGGGGTGTGCTCTCCACTTCGCTCCACACTACGCCCCCATACCCCACCGGTCAACCACCCGCACGATCAGAACCCCCGTAATCGGCTTCGTGCCGCCTCCAGACGGCCGTTCTCGAGGTGGAGGGGGGCGCCGCGAACCGCCCCAACCCGGCCCGAGCGCAGGCCCTGCCGGGCACGCAGGTCGGGGACGGCGACCACCGCGCACCGGGATCGGTGGCGCGCCCGTCTCGGTACGCTCCCGCCCGCGGAGCCCGTACCGGGCGGACCGATCCGTTCGGCAGCGGGTGCCGAACCTCGGTGGCGCCACGAACCCGGTCGCGGAGGGACTGCCAGCCACTCCCATCGGGTTGCCGTTCCGGGAGCGACACGTGCCGCAGGTCAGGAGGCCTGAGTGTCCACCACGCCGCAGCTGAGGCCGCTCGACCTCGACGCCGTCGCAGAGGTCCTCGGTGCGATCGCCGGGAACGTCGGCGAGGTCGTCCGTGGCAAGCCCGCCGCGATCCGTCTGGCGCTGGTCACGTTCCTCGCCGAGGGGCACCTCCTCATCGAGGACGTCCCCGGTGTCGGCAAGACCCTGCTGGCCAAGGCGATCGCCCGGTCGGTCGACTGCAGCGTCGCCCGGGTGCAGTTCACCCCGGACCTCCTCCCCTCCGACGTGACCGGGCTCACCGTGTACGCCCCGGAGACCGGGACGTTCACGTTCCGGCCCGGACCGGTGTTCGCCAACATCGTCGTCGCCGACGAGATCAACCGTGCCACCCCGAAGACGCAGTCGGCGTTGTTGGAGGCGATGGAGGAACGCACCGTCACCGTCGACGGCCACACCCACGAGCTCGCCCGCCCGTTCCTGGTCGTCGCCACACAGAACCCCATCGAGCTCGAGGGCACCTACCCCCTCCCGGAAGCCCAACGTGACCGGTTCCTGATGCGGATCTCGATCGGCTACCCCGACCACGACGACGAGCTCTCCGTGCTGCGCACCCACGCCGGCGAGGACCGCCTCGCACGACTCACGGCCGTCACCGACGCCGAGTCGGTCGCCGCGACGATCGCCACGGTCCGCGACGTCCACGTCGCCGAGTCGATCGAGCGCTACCTCGTCGCCCTCGCCCGCGCCACCCGCGCCCACCCCGACGTCGAGCTCGGCGCCTCGCCCCGTGCCACGCTCGCCCTGCTACGCGCCGTCCGCGCCGCCGCCGCCGTGGACGGTCGACCCTTCGTCACCCCCGACGACGTCAAGGAGCTCGCCGCGCCGGTCCTCGCCCACCGCCTCGTCCTCCGCCCACAGGCGATGCTCTCCGGTCGCAGCGCCGCCCACGTCGTCACCGACGTCCTCGACGGAACACCGGCCCCGACGTGACACGCCGCGGGATGGGGATCCTGGTCGCGACGATGGCCCTGTGGCTCGCCGCCCGGGGCCTGGGTGTCGACGAACTGCACACCACCGCGACCGCCGCCGGCCTCCTCGTCCTCGCCGCCGCGATCTGGGTCGCCTCCCCCCAGCGCGTCACCACCACCATCCAGGCCGAGCCGACGTTGCTCACCCCCGGCGAACGCGCCGCCGTGCGGGTCACCGTCGCCAACACCGGGGTGTTGCCGACCCCCCGCGCCGACATCGGGATCCACCACCAGGAGGGAGTCGAGCTCCGCCCCCCACCGCCGCTGCCCGCGCTGGCACCCGGGCGCCGCCGCACGGTCACGGTCGACGCCGTGGCCAGGCAGCGCGGTGCCCACCGCCTCGGACCGTTGGAGGTGCTGCGGCGGGACCCGTTCGGGATCGTCGTCCGCCGGGCGGTGCTGGACGCCTCGACCGAACTCCTCGTCACCCCGCCGACCACCACGCTCGCCCCACCGCTCCCCCTCGTCGGGGTGCAGGGGAGCGGCGACGCGGTCGCACGGCGGACCGGCTGGTCGGGGACCGACCTCGTCGAGATCCGTCCGTACGTCCCCGGCGACGACCTCCGCGGCGTGCACTGGCCCTCCACCGCCCACCGCGGTGAGTTGATGATCCGACGCGTCGAAGAGCCGCAGTCACCGCGTGCCGGCGTCTTCCTCGACACCCGTGGCACGAGGTTCGCCGGTGGTCGGGGCCGTGAGCGGTTCGAGGTCGCGGTCGCGGCGGCGGCGAGCATCGGGGTCCACTTCATCGACCGGGGGATCGACGTGGCCGTCGTCGACGGCCAGACCCCGCGAGACGCGTCGGACCCGGAGCCACGGTCCCGGCTGCTGCGACGACTGGCCCGGGTCTCCCCCGGCGAGGCGACGTTCGACGTCGCCCTGCACGACCTCGAGGATCTGGCCGCGGGGACCGCGACGCTGGTCGCCGTGATCGCGCCCACACCGGCCGACGAGCTCGCGGCGTTGACGCGGGCGAGCAGGACCAGCAGTCAGTGTGTCGCGGTGGTGGTGGGCGACGGCGACGACGCCGCGGAGACCGCGGAGACGTTGCGCCGCGCCGGGTGGCGCAGCACCGTCCTCGCCGACGCCGGCGAGTTGCCGGCGCGGTGGCGCGAACTCACCGTGGCACGGGTCGGGTGAGCGCCGTGACCCGCCGTGACGTGACCGCGACCGCGCTCACTGTGGTGGTCCTCCTCGCCGCCGCCCCGGCGTACGACCGGGTCTTCGCCGACGCCGCGTGGCGCACCCCCGCCGTGATCGCCGTCGCCGCGGCGACCGTCGCCCACCTGTCGGTGCGGCTGCTCCGACGCGGGGTGCTCACCGCCGCGGTGGTCTCGCTGCTGGCGTTCCTCTCCCTGCTGCCGTGGCTCACCGGTCTCGCCGACCTCCCCCGGCTCCCGACCCCCGCACGGGTGGGCGAGCTCCTCGACGTCGCCCGCCTGGGGTGGAGCGAGCTGATCCGCGAGCCGGCGCCGGCCCCGTCGACCCCGGGACTGACCCTGCTGGCGACCACCGGGTGGTGGGCGGCGTCGTTCACCGCGCTCGAGCTGGTCGGTCGCGACCGCCGCTGCGGGTTCGGCCTCGTCGCGGTCCTGGTGCTGTGGAGCGTGCCGTTGACGATCTCGTCCACGTCCGGGTCGCTGTCGGTCGGGGCAACAACGACCGACACCCTGGTGTTCCTCGGCGCTGCCGGCCTGCTGCTGCTGGGGACGGCCCCGCGACGCCCCGGTGACGGTCGGGTCCTCGGCGGGGTCGCCGTCGGTGCTGTGGTCCTCGTCGCCGCGGTGAGCGCACCGTGGCTCCTGCCCGGGTACGGCGAACCGTCGTGGGTCGCGCTCGGCAGCGCCGACTCCCCGAGGGGGTACCAGCCCATCGTCGACGTCACCACGCGGCTGCACGACCCCGAGCCCCGCGACGTGCTGCAGGTCCGGTCGAGTCAGCCGACGTACCTGCGACTGGCCGGCCTCGACCACTTCGACGGGGGTGTGTGGCGGCTGGGCGACGCCTCGGCGGGGGCGTACCAGCCGGATCCCGGCTCGCTGACCACCGCGTCCCAGCTCCTGCCGCCCGAACGCGAGGCCGCGCGGACCGAGATCGTCGAGACCGACATCACCGTGCTGGACCTGGAGAACATCTACGTCCCGGTCCCCTACCAGCCGGTCGAGGTCCTCGGGCCGCTCCGCGACGACCTGGTGTGGTCGACCGAGGGCGGGTTCCTCACCTCGTTCGGGTCGGTGACCGGCAGTGACGGCGACACCGTGAGCATCCGCCAGGGAGCGGAGTACCGGGTCCGTGCCGCACGGCCGACCCCGACCGCCGACGAACTCGACGCCGTCGTCTTCGATCCGGACGACGTCGAGCGCTACACCCGGTTGCCACGCGAGTTCCCCCGCCTCGCCGAGGAGGCCGAGGCGGTGTACGAAGAGGCCGGAGCCGAGAGCACCGTGGAGCGGGCGCTGGCCCTGCAGGAGTGGTTCGTCGGTGACGACCGGTTCACCTACGACCTCGAGGTCCCGGCGCTGCGCGGGGCCGACGCCCTGACTGACTTCGTCCTCGAGGACCGCGTCGGGTACTGCGAGTACTTCGCCTCGGCGATGGCGGTGATGCTGCGAGAGACCGGGATCCCCGCCCGGGTCGCCGTCGGCTTCCTCCCCGGCCGCGAGGTCGGCGAGGCCGAGGGCGACCTCACCGAGTACGTGGTGGCCACCACGGACGCGCACGCCTGGGTCGAGGTCCTCTTCCCCGGCTACGGCTGGGTGACGTTCGAGCCGACGCCGCGGTCGGACGAGTCGCACCTGCTGCCGCGCGTCGACAACCTCGCCCCGACGCAGACCGAACGCGAGCGCCGTCTCGAGGAGGCCCTCGCCGGTGAGGGTGGCGACGCCTCCACCCCGGTCGAGGAGCTCGAACCCGAGATCGAGGTCCCCGAGGGTGACGGACTCGATGCCGTCGACCCCGAGGACGCGGCCGCCGGGGCCACCGCCGACGACACCGCCGGCGGGCTCGTGACGGGGCTGATCGGCCTCGTCGTCGCGGTCGCCGTCGGGCTCTTCGTCCTCGGCGCCGTCAGGCGCCGGGCCACGGCGGTCGCCGAGCCCCGGCGGCGGGTCGTGCACGCGCGAGACGCGCTGCTGAGCTCCGCCGCGGCTCTCGGGGCGGCACGACGCCGGCATGAGACGACCCCCGAGGTC
>SLDB01000130.1 GCA_007125475.1 Nitriliruptoraceae bacterium
ACCGCCGACGCGGTGATCGAAGCCCTACGCGTCGCGCTGCGTGCCGGCGACGCACCGGCCAAACACGGCGTGAGACCGCACGTGACGATCACCATCCCCCATGATGCCGTGCGCGACGGCAACGGGGTGGTCGACGCCGCCTGGAGCGGACCGCTGACCTACGGTGAAGCCCGCCACCTACTCGATGACGCCAGCATCAGCAGGCTGATCACCGACCCGGCCGGCGTTCCGATCGAGGCCGGAGAGGCGGTCAGGACCGTACCGACCGGGCTGTACCGCATCCTGACCGTCCGCGACGCCGGCTGCATCGCCGCCGGGTGCGACGCCCCGGCCGCGTGGTGCGACGTGATGCACCTCGACCAGCCGTTCCGCAAGCTCGGCCGCCTACGACCCGACAACGCCGCCCTGGGATGCCGAAGACACCACCGCAAATACGACCGCGGCCACCTGCAACTCACCTGGCATCAACACCGGCCCGAACTTCGACCACCCCCCAGACGACCACCCACGAATCGACCGCGCGCAGGACCGTGACCGCACACCCCCAGGATGACCCCTCACGCCTGCAGGACCCGGACGACCCCGAAGATCCCGAACGACCCCCGGGTAGTCGGAGGAACCCGGAGGTGCATCGTTCCGTGTCCTCGCCCATGTTCGAGGCTTTCGGGTGTTCACGTCGCCGCGGCGGTGCGGGTCCTCCCGGCTGCGACGGTGATGGCCTGCTGGCGTCCGGACGGACACTGCCGGACGTGGTCTGGGCCGCGTCGGAATCCGCACGGTCGATGCGCCGGTCGCGCAGAATCGCGTCCGTTCACCCGGGCCCGTACCGGCCCGCGCCGCGTGCCCGCTCACGCCCTCGGCACAGGTTGCAGGACGGAGTGGCGCGAGGGCGAGCATGCCGGTTTCCCCAGGTGGCGGATCGCCGTCGGACACATCGATCTGCGATCGGCCGTAACACGCTGCGGGCGCCGGGCGATGACGTCCACGGGAGCGCTGCTACGTGCCGGCCGCTCTCTGACTGACGAAAGACCTGTCCTGACGAACGACCCGTCGAGCAATGTGAAAGGTGCGCATTCATGCGACTGCCCAGATTCTTCGTGCTCGCGGTGGGTATCAGCGCCGCGTTGGCGATGGCCGTCCCGGCCACCGCCGAAACCCATCAACTCCACGAGCAGGTGCCCGACCAGGGCGAGTCCTACCGCGGCAACCCCGTCGAGGACTGCCTCCCCGACGAGGACGCCCAGCCCGACGACGTCGATGAGGCCCAGGTCGCCGAGTGCATCCTCGACGCGCTCCCCGACATCGTGGGCAGCACCCACGCCGCGAACGTGATCGCGATCGTGCGCAACGGCATTGCCACCGGGTTCGGGGACGGCACGTTCCGTCCCGAGGCGGACGTCACCCGCGGTCAGATGGCCACCGCGCTGAGCCTCGCCCTGGATGTCGAGCCCTCCGAGAACGCCGAGCTGCCCGACGACGTGCCCCCGGACTCGGCGCACGCCCACGGGATCGCGGCGATCCTCGAAGGGGAGATCGCCCAGGGCCGTGCCGACGGCAGCTTCGGCCCCCACGAAACGGTGAGCCGTGGCCACCTGGCGACGATGCTGGCCAACGCACTCGAACTCGTCGGTGAGAACACCGACGAACTGCCCGAGGATGCCCGCGGCAGCGTGCACGCCGAGGCGATCGCCGCGTTGCTCGGTGAGCAGATCGTCGTCGGGTACGAGGACGGCACGTTCCGGCCCGCCGAGAACGTCAACCGTGGCCACATGGCGACCTACATCGCCGGGGCACTGGGCCTGTAGCCACGAGACTCGCCAGCCGTCACGACGGACGTGTGGCCGCTCGAGGCGTGGTAGCAGTCACGCCCGGCGGCCACGCGTCGGTCACACGACGACGCCAGCCACGATTTCGGTGTCGACGGTCCGCGCGGCGAGACCGGCCGGACCGGCGGGAACGGCGAGACCGCGGTAACGCCCGAGAGCAGCACGCCAGGCGAGGCGCCCCCGGTGAACCGGGTCCTCGATCGTTCCTTGCGGCAAGCGGTAGAAGGCAGCCTCGTCTTGGCGAGGCCTGCGTGCGATCACTCGCCGTGAGGACATCCGGGCCCACCGGGCCCGCGGATGTCTGCGGCAGGTGAGGACTCGGCGCCGGCGCACGCGGCGTTGAGCCCGCCGGCGTGCGGAGCGAAGAGGGTGAACGGGTCCGGTGTCTTGAAGGGTGCCGGCGTCTCGAACAGCACCTCGGGGTTCGTCCCGACCCAGACTTCGTGGTGGGCGTCCGTACCCGGTGGCGTCACCGACAGGATGTGCGCAAATGCCGGACCAGCCATCAATCCGGACGCGATAAGGGTTGCCGCGAGCAGTACGACGAGGCGTTTCATCGCGGTCTCCGTTGGAGTGTCTGCCACGACCGCGGACCGGCGGTCCGCATGTACGACATGCTCCGCCGATCTCCACCGGCCGGCAATCTCTCGTGCGCCCAGCAGCACCGAGGGGTGTCGACCGTCGGCGCGGCATGCCACGACGGCGACGCTTGCGCGCCTGTCGTCTCCCGGCAGCCTCGACTCCGCCATTGATCCGCCTGACGGATCAGCGCAGGATCGGGGGTGCGGCACGCCGCTGCCGCTTCACCGACCCAGCGGCCGGTGATGCGTCAACGGGCCCCGAAGGGAGGACCCGTGAGCCAGGAACCCGACGAGGGGCAGGTCCGGTTGGGGACGGATCGCACGCTGTCGTACACCCGCTACGGCGCCGCCGACGGGCCCACCGTGCTCGTCCTCGACGGAGCGGGCTCCCGGGTCCAGGCTCACCTGGCCGATCCGGTCGCCCGGCGCCTCGGGACCCGCCTGATCGCGCCGGACCGTCCGGGGTTCCGCGGTTCCGCCCCCGCTCCGAGGCTCTCCCTGACGGGACACGCCGAGGTCCTCGTCGAACTCCTCGACGCGTTCCGGATCGACCGGGTGGGGGTCCTCGCCCAGTCGTTGGGGGCGCCCTTCGGGCTCGCGCTCGCCCACGCCCACCCGGGACGGGTGCACCACCTCGGCCTGGTCGGACCCATCGGACCGTTGGACCATCCCGGGGCACGCGAGGGGATGGACCGTTTCACACGGACGGTGTTCACACTCGCACGCCGTGCGCCGATGCTGCTGGAAGGGGTGTTCCGACTGATGCGTCGACGGGTCGGGCGCGACCCCGACCGGGCCGCCGAGCGGTTCGCCCGGCTCCGGCCCGCACCCGACCAGCAGGTGATGCGCCGCGAGGAGGTGTGGCCGATCCTCGTCGAGCACTTCCCCGAACTGTGGGCGTCGCCGGACGCGGCCCGGGCGGAGTTCCGCCTCGTGGCCAGGCCGTGGGGGTTCGACGTCGCCGAGATCACCGTGCCCACCACGATCTGGGCGGCCGGGACCGACACGGTCCACCCTCCGGCGATGGCCCGCGACCTGGCCCGCCGGATCCCGCACGCGGACCTGCAGATCGACCCGGAAGGCGGCGTGTTCGGGTTCCTCGACCGCAGCGAGGAGATCCTGCGCACCGTCACCCCGCCGGCGCCGGACCCCGACCGGTGAGTCCGGCACGAACCGTCGGTGCGGCACACGGCGCGACGCTCCGCCGGCGTTCGTCGTCGGTTTCGCCAACGGTGTCGCCAATGGTGTCGGCAACGGTGTCGCCAATGGTGTCGGCGTCGGTTTCGGCGTCGGTGATGAGGAGTAGCGGCGACGGTGTTCGAGACGCCCGTGGACAGGAGCGACGATGGGGAGCAGGGGAGGCGGGTCGGACGAACTGATCCGCGGTGATGTCGATGAGGGGTACGGCGCCGTCGCCGACGCCTTCCGGCGCAACTTCCGTGAGCGCGGCGAGATCGGGGCGGCGTGTGGCGTCTACCGCGACGGGCGGAAGGTGGTGGATCTCTGGGGCGGGTACCGCGACGGGGTCCACCGACTGCCGTGGGAACACGACACGATCGTGACGATGATGTCGCTGACCAAGGGCATCGCCGCGATCACCCTCGCGCACGCACACTCGCGCGGGCTGCTCGCGTTCGATGAAGCGGTGGCTACCTACTGGCCCGAGTTCGCGCAGCAGGGAAAGGGCAGGATCACGGTCCGGCAGCTGCTGTCGCATCAGGCCGGCCTGCCGGTGATCGACGCGGACGTCGACCCGGGCGTCCTCGCCGACCCCGACGCGATCGCCGAGGTGCTCGCCCGCCAGGCGCCGTTGTGGGAGCCGGGCACCCGGCACGGTTACCACGCGGTGTCGCTGGGGTTCTACGAGGCCGAGCTGCTGCGCCGGGTCGACCCGCAGGCACGGACACTGGGCCGCTACCTCGCCGAGGAGATCGCCACCCCCCTCGACCTCGAGTTCTACATCGGGCTGCCGGACGAGGTGCCGGACGATCGGCGGGCGCGGTTGCACACCCCCAGGCCGGCGCAGGCCTTGAAGTACCTCAATCGCATGCCGTGGCGCTACGTCGTCGGTCTGGTCAACCCGCGCAGCCCGACACGGCAGGCGTTGACGCTCCCGGGCATCCCGGTGATGTCCGACCCGGACATCGTCAACCGCCGCGAGTTCCTGGCACCGGAGCTGGCCGCGATCAACGGCACCGGCCTGGTCCGCAGCGTCGCGCGGGCGTACGGGTGCCTGGCCACCGGTGGCGGGGAGCTGGGGTTGACCCGCGAGACGCTGGAGGCCCTCGAGGCGCCGGCCACCCCGCCGACGGGAGGCACCCGCGACGACGTGCTCCGCTTCGACACCCGCTACGCGTTGGGCTGCATCAAGCCGACGCCGAGGTATCCGTTCGGCGGGTCGCAGGGACGCGCGTTCGGGATGCCCGGCGGCGGTGGCTCGATGGGGTTCGCCGACCCGGAGCACGGGATCGGGTACGGCTACGCCCCCAACCGCTTCAGCGTCACCCTCCCGCCCGACCCGCGGTCCTCAGCGCTCGAGCGTGCGCTGTACGACTCGATCGGGGCGCCTCCGCCTCCTGCAGAGCACGCCAGGACCGCGGCCTGATGAGGGCTGGTACGGGGGGCCCTGACCCGATCCCCGTCCCGGTGCGGGCACATCCAGGCGGTCGTGGCCGGGGCCTGCCTCGCCGCTGTGCAGCTCGCCTGCACGTCCGGATCCAGCCGTGGCTCCGTCTCGATGACCGAGGCGACGGCCATCGACGCCTCGCGGCGATCACGAAGGCGGGGCACATCGTTGCGGGCCAGGGCGTGCGCACGTCGTGACGGGGCCTACCTCACGACCGTGAGCCCGGCATCGGCGGTGG
>SLDB01000068.1 GCA_007125475.1 Nitriliruptoraceae bacterium
GGCCAGTCCCGTGGGAGCCGCTCGTCGTCGACCAGGATCTTCTCGGTGACGATCCACGCCGGTCCCACCGTGCGGCGCAGGCGTTCGAGGTAACCGGTCGGATCAGCCAGTCCGTCTGGATGGTCGACGCGTACACCGTCGACCAGACCCTCGTCGATGAGCGGACGCACGCGCCCATGGACGTCGTCGAAGACCGCACGATCCTCGGTCCGTAGCCCCCCGAGCGCGTTGATGTCGAAGAACCGTCGGTAGTTGAGGTCCGTGTTCGCCCTTCGCCAGTGCACGAGCTGGTAGTGCTGGTCGAGCAGGAGCGAGAAGCGGCGACCGGGGTCGGTGGAGAACGCCTCGAGGGTGGCGGAGACGTCCGAGGGGTCGAGTCCCATCGCCTGGATCGATCCCGGCCGCACCGGCAACTCGTGGTCGTGGTAGATCACGCGGTAGGCGGCACAGGGATCGGTGTCGGCCTCCGGGTCGTCGGACGACCGCGCGACACGCAGCTGCCCGTGCGTGACCAGCACCTCCTCGAGCGGTTCGGCCAGCACGGGGAGGAGCACCTGCTCGGGGCGGTCGTCACGACGGTGCCACCGGATGTCGAAGTGCGGTGCGTACGGGCTCGCCGGTCCGTGCCGCAACACGCTGAACCACCAGCGGTTGGCGGGGCTGCTCACCGCCACGTGGTTCGGGACGATGTCGAGGACGATGCCGATGCCGAGCTCACGTGCGCGGGCGCAGAGCTCGGCGAAGCCCTGTTCACCGCCCAGCTCCTCGTCGAGTGCCCCCGGATCGACGACGTCGTAGCCGTGGGTGCTGCCGGGTGCCGCCTGCATCACGGGGGAGAGGTAGAGGTGGCTGACACCGAGCGCCGACAGGTAGTCGAGCCGCTCGGTGACGTCGGCGAACGTGGTCCCGAGGTGCAGCTGCATGCGGTAGGTGGAGGACGGGGTGGTCACGATCCCTCCTCATCCGGTGCGGAGACCCTCGTGCCGGTGACGCTACTGCCGTCCAGGCCCGACGGCCGCCGGTCGCCGGACGGGTCACGTCCCGAGCCGAACCGCCGGAGCAGCACGGCGCTGCGCGGCTGGACGGTGAATCGTCCGCCGTCGTCGTTGAGGTGCCCACCTCCCGGACCGCCCCAGGCGCTCGCCGCGGTGTCGATGACGGGCTGCCATGCGTGCGGGGCGGGCAACGGCACCGTGGCGGACGTGGCGGCCGCGTGCAGGACGACGAGGACCGACTCGGCGCCGTCATCGCCGGCGAGCTCACGGACGAAGCTCACGGTGGCCGGCCCGTGGACGAACGGGACCGCGTCCCAGGCCTCAGGCGCGGCGATCGGCGCCACGTCGCGGCGGATACGGAGCAGTTCGGCGTACAGCGCGTACAACACGGCGTGGTCACCCCGGTGGCGCCGTGATCGGTCCAGGCGGGCGACCTCGAAGGTGGCGGGGTCCTGCGGGTCGAACGGTTCACCCTGGCCGCTGAAGAACGCGAACTCCCGTCGCCGTCCCTGTCTCACCGCCTCGACGAGATCGGGATCGGTGTGGGACACGAAGTACGGGAACGGGGCGAGCTCGCCGTACTCCTGGCCCATGAACAGCATCGGGGTGAACGGCAGCAGCAGCAGGGTCGCCGCCGACAGCTTGAGCTCCTCGAGCCCATGTCGGGCGGCCTGCCGGTCCCCGAGCACCCGGTTGCCGACCTGGTCGTGGTTCTGCGTGCAGACGATGAACCGCTGGTAGGCGACGTCTCGGGCGGACCTGCCGACGGTGTGGCCCCGGTGCCGGGAGTATCGCCCGGCCATCACGTACCGGTCACGCAGCGCGCCAGCGAGGTCGGGGAGCCCGTCGAAGTCCACGTAGTAGCCGCGACGCTCGCCGGAGAGGGCGACGTGCGCTGCGTGGTGTACGTCGTCGAGCCACTGACCGTCGAGTCCGTAGCCGCCGAGCTGCGGGGGTCGCAGCAGTCGCGGATCGCGCTGGTCCGTCTCGGCGATGACCTGGACACGGCGGCCGGTGCGGTCGGCCTCGGCATGGACGGCGGTGGCGATGGCCTCCAGGATGTGGACCGCCGAGGCGTCGAAGATGGCGTGGACCGCGTCGAGGCGGAGGCCGTCGACGTGGAAGTCGCGCACCCACCGCACGGCGTTCTCCACCACGAACCGGCGTACCCCGTCGCTGCCGGCGCCGTCGAAGTTCACGGCAGGTCCCCAGGGGGTGCCGTAACGCTCGGTGAGGTACGGACCGAACTCCGGGAGGTGGTTGCCTTCGGGCCCGAAGTGGTTGTAGACGACGTCCAGCACGACCCCCAGTCCGCGTGCGTGGGCCGCGTCCACCAGTCGCCGCAGCCCGGCCGGTCCGCCGTAGGAGTGCTGCACCGCGAAGGGCAGGACCCCGTCGTAGCCCCAGTTGCGCCCCCCGGGGAACTGCCACACCGGCATCAACTCCACGGTGGTCACGCCGAGGGTGGCCAGCTCGTCGAGGTGGTCGATCACCGCGTCGAAGGTTCCGGCTGCCGTGAACACCCCGACATGCACCTCGTAGAGCACCTGCTCGTGCAGGTGCCGGTGCCGCCACCCACTGTCCGTCCAGCCGAACGAAGGGTCATCGACCGCTGAAGGACCCTCGAGACCGTCGGGTTGCCAGCGCGACGCGGGATCGTTGCGGTCGACCGGGTCCTGCCCGCCACGATGGAGGCGGTAGCGGTAGCGGGTGCCGGGCGGCGTGTCGTCGAGGGTGAGCTCGTAGTAGCCGTCCCCGGCCGGGTTCATGCCGACGGGCGTGCCTGCGGCGAAGATCACCTCGAGGTGTTCGGCGTAGGGGGCCCAGACCAGGAACCGCGTCCGGGCGTCTCCGAGATGGGTGGCGCCCAGTTCGCCGGCGGCGCCGCCGGGCGCACGGATCACCCGGCGCGTCACCACCGGCTCTCCGCACACCTCGCCCGCGGTGTGCAGGTCGGCGGCGACGACGAGGTGGAGGCCCCCATCACGCCGGCGACCGGCCCGCAGGTTGCCGAGCTCCCCCCACGGGCGGCTCAGGGACCGCGATGCCCAGCGCCGAGGCGATGTGGTCGAGCCGTTCGATCCAGCGTCGTACCGGTTCCATACCGGCGTTGGCGTGCACCACGAGGATCGGTCGCCGGACCTGCAGCAGTCTCCAGCACAGGTTCTGCACCCGGTTGAGGTTCGGGGTGAACGGGAGGAGCTCGAGGACCGACACGAGATCACGGCCGGGCTCGTCGAACGACTCGTCGCCCAGGGAGCTGAGCATCTGCGGATCGTCCAGGTGTGACGCCAGCTGCTGCACCTCGGCTTCGATCGCGGTGGCGTACACGTGTCCGAGGCCGTCGTCGTCGAGGGTGATCCCGAAGCGCGCGGCCTCGTCGAGGAGCGGCTTGATCCGATCCGGGCCCTGGCGTTGGGTGATCGCCTCCCTGAGCTCGGCGTTGATCACCACCTCGGCCGCCGAGAGCAGCGCAGGCGGGACGTTCACCTCGAGGTTCGTCAGCAACCGCATCAGCGTCGTCCGTCCGCGGTACATCGACCGGTAGGTGGCCTCCAGGTCGACCAACGTGCGGTCGAGCACGAGGTCGATGATCCGGTGCTGTTCGTCGCGGAAGAGGTCCTTGAGCGTGTACTCGTCACCGGGGAACTGGGTGTCGAGGCGGCGCAGGGCCGTGGTGACGTCGCCCTCCTCGAAGGCCGCCTCGAGGTCCTCGACCATCGCGGCGAAGGCCGCATCGTCGCCGGCGTCACGGATCCCACAGACGAAGTTGAGCTCGCCGAAGTGCAGCACGCCGTACTCGAACGCCTTTTCGCGCCGGGTGATCACCGAGCGGACCGTGAGACGACCGGAGGCGATCCTCGTGCGACCGGCCTGGGAGATCCGTTCGTCGTGGCGCTCGACCTCGTAGCAGCCCAGCTGCTGGGGCGGCTCGTCCTCGTGGAAGAGGCGGGTGGTCGCGAAGTGTGCCGCGACCTTGCCGAAGTCGGCGATGGAGGGCAGGACCAGGCGCCGGTAGACGTCCCGGCCGTCGGTGAACTGCGGCTGGTTGCTCTCGGCCAGCGCGAGCCGTTCCAGGAAGCCGGCCTCGAGCTCGTCGTCCTCGGTGAGCTGCTCGGCGAGTTGCAGCGCACGGGCGGCGTAGTGCAGTACCTGGACCGTCTCGATCCGGGACAACTCGTCGAAGAACCAGCCGCAGCTGGTGTACATGAGCATCGCGTGGCGTTGCAGCTCCATCAGCCGCAGCACCCTGGTCGTCTCCACCTCGTCGAGCGGCCCCTGCGCGTGCCGCTCGACGAACCACCGGATGCGTTCGGGCGTGCGATCGAGCACCACCTCGACGTAGTCGTCGCGTGCCGCCCACGGGTCACGCAGCAACTGCTTGGCCTCGCGCTCGAACACCGGCGCGAGTTGGTCGCGGAGCCAGTCCAGCGAGTTGC
This sequence comes from Nitriliruptoraceae bacterium, assembly GCA_007125475.1. GTDB lineage: Bacteria > Actinomycetota > Nitriliruptoria > Nitriliruptorales > Nitriliruptoraceae > SLDB01. The sequence goes on from SLDB01000068.1 coordinate 4,436, forward strand.
GCAGCGGCTCACGCCAGGCCTGGCTGGTTCCCTGCCCGGTCGAGCACCCGCAGTCCGAGCGCCAGCGCTCGACGCCGTGGGCGCAGCTCCAGGAGCTCTCCTCGATGATCTCGGCCTCGTACTCGGGTGGGTGCAACGCCAGGTACTCGGCGTAGTTCGTCAGTCGCACCTCCGGGGACTCCAGGATCCGGTGTAGGGCGTGGGCCAGCGCCATCTCCCCCTGATGGTGATGGTGCCCGTAGCTCTCCCCGTCGGTGGCGATGTGTGCCAGCTGGGGACCGGCTCGGTCCGAGAAGCCGGCGAGCAACCGGTCGGCGAAGTCGTCACCGGAGTCGAGCAGCCCTTCGAAGGCGACGCCCTGGGCGATGGGACCGTCGTAGAAGAAGACGGAGATCCGGGCCCCCGACGGCAACTGGACGCGGTAGGGGCGGGACGGATCGACGTGGCCGCCCGTGACGTCCTCCCAGGAGTCTGTGTCGATGGGTCGGGTGCGGGCTGCCTGGTAGGGCGAGAGGATCGTGAACCGGATCCCGTGCTCGGCGAGGAGTTCGAGGGTCGGGGTGTCGACGGCGGTCTCCGACAACCACATGCCCTCCGGCGGGCGGTCGAAGCGGTGCTCGAAGTCGCGGATGCCCCAGACGACCTGGGTGCGGCGGTCGCGTTCGTTGGCCAGGGGCATGATCACGTGGTTGTAGATCTGCGCGATCGCCGAGCCGTGACCGCCGAAGTTCTCCCGGCTGAGCCGGTCGCCTTCGACGATCCCGGCGTACGCGTCGGGGGAGTGGTCGTCGAGCC
>SLDB01000150.1 GCA_007125475.1 Nitriliruptoraceae bacterium
CAGCTACGAGGTGGCCGACCCCGCCCTGGTGCGGGCCGTCTACGACGCCAACGCCCCGCTGGAGGGGCGCGACATGCTCCTCGTCGGTCGCTTCTTCGGGTTGCGCTTCCCGATGGGGGTGCGCATCGGCGGCGTCATCGACGGTCCCGACGAGCTGGATGGCTCACCGGTGCACCGTTTCGCCTGGCACTACCGCACCCTCGAGGGGCACCTCGAGCGTGGGCAGATGGACTACGAGGTGGTGAAGTACCTCGAGGACGGACGGGTGGAGTTCCGCCTGGCGGCGTACTCGCAGCGCGGGCCGATCCGCAACCCGGTCCTGCGCGCCGGCTTCGCCGTCTTCGGCCGATCCACCCAGCTGCGCTTCTACGCCCGTGCGGCACAGCGGATGCGATCCCTCACCGCCGAGCTGGCAGGACCGCGCTCGTGACACCCCGGCGAGAAACGCCGACGCCGCCACCCGGCCTCATTTCCCGGCGACCCGGAACCAGCGCGAACTCCACCGCGAGCCGGCGACGGCGGAGTTGGCGAGATCGAGCGTGGCCTGCCACCGGTAGGTCGTCGGCCACCGACGGAAGATCGGGAGCCGGAACAGCACCGCCAGGAGCGGCCGGCGTTGACGTGCCCGCCACGGTCGGAACCGACCGATCACGAGGTGGACCTGGTCACCGACGCGGCGCAGCTCGTACCGCCCCTGCAGCTGTGTGGTCACGTCCGCCTGCAGCAGGACCGCACCCCGGTGGCGCGCACCCGGCGCCAGAGCGGCGACGTCCGGCAGCGGTGGGTCGAGGAGGACGCCACACCGGTGGCCGCCCCGGTGGACCCACACCCCCGTGATGCCTGGCCGCCCGTCCACGTCGATGACGCCGACGCCGTCCTCGCGCTCGTCTCCGTCAGTCGCGCGCACCGGTACCCAGGGGGGTCGGTGAACCGGCTGGAGTTGAGCTCACACGCCATGACCTGCGGGTCGTACCGGGCCATCAGACATCGCCGACCACCGAGGGGGAGCGGGAGGCGTGGGATCGTCCGGACTTCCCCGTCCACCCGCAACGCCACCTCGGAACCACGGACCGGCACGAAGGACAGCCCCGGTAGCCAGATGAACGGGAAGAACGCCGGGGTGTCGAAGGCGCCACCGACGGGCGCCAGCACCGGGAACCGGTCCCGCGGACCGGTGAGGTGTTCGTGCATCCGCAGGTCCACACGCCGGCCGTTCGGGGCGGTGAAGGCGACGTCGACCTTGAGGCCGTCCTCCGTCACCTCGAAACGCGCCGCTTCGAACTCCGTGTGGTGGATGCCGTGCACGCCCTCGCCGAGACCGTCGTAGCCGGCGGGATCGACCTGCACCTGCGGCTCGGCGTACAGCTCGACCTGACCGTCGTGGCGGTAGGCCAACAGGACCAGACCGTCTCCGTCGGGACCGTCGAGGACCTGCGGTTCCAGTGCGCGGTAGGTGGGATCGTCGCCGACGTCGATGACGAGGAGCCGTCGGATGGGACCCAGCTCCAGCGTGATCGGCAGGAGCAGCCCATCACCTCCCTGAGCGGCGGGTGTGACACGCGATTCTTTCGAAGCGCGACGCGCCATGACGGTTCCTTCGCGGGGGCAGCACGCGGGCGTACACGCTGCGAGGTACGGATCTTCCCCTCGGCCCCGCCCCGGCAGCAGGGTCCAACGTCCCGTTGCTGGCGGTGATGGGCATGTCGGCAGCGACGTGATCGCCGACCAGGCTCCGGGCCGAAGGCCCTGCAGATGCAAGTCCTGCGGCACTGATGCTCGCGGACACGGCGCCGCACGATCCCGGCGGGCAGGCACGGACACAGGCACGGACAACGCACGGGCACCCCAGGAGGTCGCCGTGGCATCCCTGACGAGGGATCCGATCACCGTGTCGCCTCGGTTGCGCCGGTCTCGACGCTCACTCCTCCCCCCACGCGTCTCCGGCTTCCCCACGGTGGCAGGCCAGGCGGAATACCACCGCGCCTACCAGCACACCGTCGATGCACTCTGGCCTGTCGCCGTCGAGCACGCCTCCCTGCCGACCCGCTTCGGCACGACTCACGCGCTTGTCAGCGGGCCGCCGGATGCCAGCCCAGTGTTCCTGTTCCACGGTGCTGGGCTGTCAGCCACCTCCTGGTATCGCACCGTCGGGCCGCTCGCGGAGCGGTTCCGGGTCATCGCGGTCGACCACGTCTTCGACCGCGGGCTCGGGGAGCAGTCGGCGATCGTCGGGGGCGAGGGCGAAGCGGCGATGTGGGTCGCCGACCTCCTGGCAGCCTGCGGGGAGCGATCCGCCTCGCTGGTGGGGCTCTCGCAGGGGGCGTGGGTCGCGGCGGCGACAGCGCGGTACCACCCCGAGCTGGTCGACCGGCTCGTGTTGCTCGCGCCGGCGGCGACGATCGCCGCGTTCCGGGCCCCGTTCTGGTTGCTGTTCCGCGGCCTGCAGCACCTGCTCCCCGCCGGCGATCCCGAGGTCCGTGCGCGACGCACCTTCGCCCTGGTGAACGCCGAACCGGCACCGGAGCTCCTCCAGCAGACCGCTCAAGAGATCCTGCGTTCCCTGGCCACACCGACGACCCCACGAGGCGGCCGGCCATGACCAGGCGACACCGGCACCCGGAACCCCGAGGCAGCACGCAGACCGTCCCCCCGCGCCCAGATGATCCGGTCGTCCCGCGCGACGCAGCGGTCCCCGCGGTCACCACCTCCCGGGCGGCGGTACGACTCGCGATGATCGTCGCCGTCCTCGTCGCGTTCGCCGCCGGCGTCGGGTTGACCTGGAGCGGAGGAGACGCACCGGAGACGGCCACGACGATCCGTGGGGAGGTCGTCGAGTTGTACGGGTCCGGCCTCTACCGCCACGACTCGCTGCACGTCGGGCCGGTGCACCGGGGAACCGACGCCGTCGCCGTACTGCTGTGGCTGCCGCTGCTCGGCTACGCCACCGCCCGCTACCGGCGCGGATCGGTGCGGGGGGCGCTGTTGCTCGCCTCGTCGTTGCTGTGGTTCCTCTACCTCTACCTCTCGCTCGCCCTCGGGGCGGCGTACAACGAGCTGTTCCTCGTCTACGTCGCGCTCGTCGCCGCCGCGGGCACGGCCCTGGCGTTGGTCCTGCGTTCGGTCGACACGCAGTGGCTCGCCAACCAGTTGTCGGTGCGGTTCCCGGCGCGCGGGATCGCCGCCTTCCTCCTCATCACGTCGAGTGCCACCCTGCTGCTGTGGGGCGGGCTCGCGACCTCCGCACTGATCCAGGGCGGCCCGCCGGCGCACCTCGGGTTGGCCACCACGACCGTGGAGGAGGCGCTCAGCCTCGGCATCCTCGTCCCGGCGTTCCTCTGCACCGCGATCGCGCTGCGCCGGGGCGACACGGGTCTCGGCACGCTCCTCGGGTTCCCCCTCCTCGTGCTGGTCGCCGGGCTCGCGCCGGTGGTCACCGCACAGACGGTCGCGCAACTCCTCGCCGGCGTCACGTTGGAACCGGCCGAGGTGGCCGGCCTCGTCGCCTCCTGGGTGGTCCTCGGCGTGATCGCACTCAGCTTCGTCGTCCGCGCGTGGCGTGCCATCGACGAACCGGCACCGCCGGGGCGACGATGACCCCCGCGTCCTCGCAGCGCCGGAGCCGGTCAGAGCTCCCGGCGTTCCAGCCCCGAGGCGGCGAGGGTGAGCAGCGCCGGGATGGCGGCCAGCGTCACCACCGTGGCCCGCACGTAGTCCGATGCCGGCGCGCCCTCGACGAGGGAAGCGACCGCCCCGACGAGGTGGCTGGGAAGCCACGGCTGCAGCGGCGGGAAGAGCCCCAGCACCGGGAGCAGCAACAGCGCGAGGAGCGACAGGAACACGGTGGCCGTCGTGCCACGGACCAACCCCGCGACCGCGGAGACGACCGCGACGGCGAACAGCAGGTAGACCGATCCGTACAGCGTGCCGACGATCATCGGTGGGGCCGGCAACCCCCCGATCAGCACCCCGGTCAACGCCCACGTGATCGCGGTCCCGAGCACCAGCGAGAACACCGCGAGCCCGGCCACGACGGTGTAGCGCGGCCACAGCAATGTCCGGGCACGCTCGACCCGCCCGCGCAGGAACGCGGCGACCTCGGTTCGGGCGTCGATGGTGAGCGAGCCCGCGGCCACGATCACGATCGCCAGCAGACCGATCTGGGTGACGTTGCCGAGGAACTGGCCGACACCGTCGACCGGGCGCGGGTCGGGGACCTCCACGACGATGTCGGTGGCGAAGTTCGTCATGATCTCGCCCATGAAACGGGCGCTGAACGCCCCGATCACGGCGAACGCGACGTACACGCCGACGATGATCGTCCATCGGTGGGTGCGGGTCAGGCGCAGCACCTCGAGTCGCCACAGGGTCATCGTGTCAGCTCCAGGAAGGCGGTCTCGAGGTCGGTTGCGGGGTAGAAGGACACCAGTGAGAGGCCGTGCTCGGCGATGAGGTGCGGGACCTGCTGTTCGGCCATGCCCGCGTCCGAGGTGACCAGTCGCAGCCGGCCCGGGGCGAGCTCCTCGACCGTCTCGACCCACGACTGGGCCTTCAGGTCCGTGAGGAGCCCGGTCGCCGAAGGACGGACGTGCACGGCGTACGCCGAGGAGGTGCGCGCCAGGAGCTGTTCGATCGGCCCCTGGTAGCGCAGACGGCCGTGGTCGATGACCCCGACGACGTCGCACACCTGTTGCACGTCGCCGAGGATGTGCGTCGACAGCACCACGGTCTTGGTGCGTGACAGCTGGCCGATCAGGTCCAGCACCTCGCGTCGTCCGGCCGGGTCCAGGGCCGAGGACGGTTCGTCGAGGAGCAGCACCTGGGGGTCCCCGACCAGGCACGTCGCCAGCCCGAGGCGTTGCAGCATCCCGCGGGAGAACCCGCCGGTACGGCGATCGGCCGCGTCCGCCAGACCCACTTCGGTGAGCGCGGCGGCCACCCGGTCCTCGGGCAGATCGGCGGCGACCAGGTGACGAGCCAGGTCGACGACCTCGCGCGCCGTCAGCCACGGCTCGAACAGCGGGGTGTCGACCAGGCTCGCGATGCGGCGACGCTCGACCCCGAGGTGGACCTCGCCGGTGGTCGGCCGGCGCAGGCCGGCGAGGATCGCGAGCATCGTGGTCTTGCCCGCCCCGTTCGGGCCGATCAGCCCGTAGGTGGCGCCCCGTGGCACGTGCAGATCGACGTCGTCGAGGGCGACCGCATCGCCGTAGACCTTCCCC
>SLDB01000341.1 GCA_007125475.1 Nitriliruptoraceae bacterium
AGGAGGAGACCGGGATCGGCGTCTCGATCGTCCCGCTCGGCGACGCCGGAACCGCGCTGAACCAGACGATCCTCACCGCCGACGACCCGCAGGGCGATCTGCTGTTCGGGGTCGACAACGCCTTCCTCTCCCGGGCGATCGACGAAGGGATCTTCACGCCGTACACCTCGCCGATGCTCGAGCACGTCGATGACGACCTCATCCTCGACCCCGATCACCGCGTCACCCCCGTCGACGTCGGTGATGTCTGCCTGAACTACGACGTGGCGTGGTTCGACGAGCACGACGTCGAGGTCCCCGGCGACCTCGACGATCTCACCGATCCGGCCTACGAGGGACTGCTCACCGTGATGAACCCGGCGACCTCGTCGCCGGGGCTGTCGTTCCTGCTGGCCACCGTGGAACGCTTCGGCACCGACGGCTACCTCGAGTACTGGGAGGAGCTGGTCGCGAACGACGTCGTCGTCACGCAGGGCTGGTCCGAGGCCTACTACGACGAGTTCAGCGGTGCCGGGGACGGTGAGCGCCCGTTGGTCGTGTCGTACGCCTCCAGCCCCCCGGCCGAGGTCTTCTTCGCCGATCCCCAACCCGACACCGCCCCCACCGGGGTGATCGAGGCGTCCTGCTTCCGCCAGATCGAACACGTCGGGATCCTCGACGGCACACCGCACGAGGACGAGGCACGCCGGTTCGTCGACTACATGCTCGACCTGCCGTTCCAGGAGGACCTGCCGCTGACGATGTTCGTGTTCCCGGTGCGCGACGACGCCGAGCTCCCGGAGGTGTTCGTCGAGCACGCCGTCGTCCCCGAGGACCCGCTCGAGATCGATCCCTTCGAGATCGGTGAGCACCGCGAGGACTGGATCGAGGCCTGGACCGACGTGGTCCTTCGGTGAGCCAGGACGGCCGGCGGAGCGGGGGGCGTGCCGCCTCCCTGGCGCTGCTCGCGCCGCCGGCCGTGTTCCTCGCGCTGTTCTTCCTCTACCCGGTGGCGACGATCATCGTCACCGGGCTGCGTCCGGAGGGGGTCCTCGACCTGACGGTGCTGGCGCGCGTCGTCACGGACCCGTCGATCCGGGACGTGGCGTGGTTCACGTTGTGGCAGGCGGTCGCCTCCACCGCCCTCACCCTGGTGGTGGCGATCCCCGGCGCGTACGCGCTGGCCCGGCTGGAGTTCCCCGGCCGACGGCTGCTGCAGGCGTCGGTGATGGTCCCGTTCGCGATGCCGACCGTCGTCGTCGGTTCGGCGTTCCTGGCCCTGCTGGGCCCCAACAGCCCCGTGAACACCGTCCTGACGTCGGTGCTCGGGGACGCGGCCTGGACCCTGGACCTGAGGCGCACCGTCACCGCGATCCTGATCGCACACGTGTTCTTCAACTACGCCGTGGTCGTACGCACCGTCGGCGGGCTGTGGCAGCTCATCGACCCCCGGCTCGAGGACGCCGCACGGACGTTGGGGGCGTCCCGGCTCCAGGCGTTCCGGGAGGTCTCGCTGCCGCTGTTGCGGCCGGCGATCGCCTCGGCGTCGGCGATCGTGTTCCTGTTCACGTTCACCTCGTTCGGGGTGATCCTCATCCTCGGCGGGGCCCGTCGGGCGACGATCGAGGTGGAGATCCACCGGGCGACGACGCAGTTGCTCGACCTCCCGCTGGCGTCGACGCTGGCGGTGCTGCAGCTGGTCGCGGTCGTCGCCGCCCTGCTGGTCTACGGCCGGCTGCAACGTCGGGTCCCGCCGATGCCGATGGTCGCCGAGGCACAGAGCCGCAGACCCGTCGCAACCCGCGGGGAACGGGGGTTCCTGGGGGCGAACCTCGTGGTGATGGCGGCGCTGTTGGCCGCACCGCTGGCCGTCCTCGCCGAGCGCTCGCTGCGGACCGCCGACGGCTACGGCCTGACGCACTACGCCGCGCTGCTGGGCGCCGAGGCGGAGACGGTCCTGGCGGTGTCGACCACCGACGCGGTCCGCAACTCCCTGCTGTTCGGTGCCGCCGCCACCGCGATCGCGGTCGTCATCGGGGCGATGACGGCGTTCGGGGCCGTCACGGCCCGTGGCCGGCTGGGCGGGGTGGTCGACCGCGCCCTGATGCTCCCGCTGGGGACCTCGGCGGTCACCGTCGGGTTCGGTTTCCTGTTGGCGTTGCGCTCACCGCCACTGGACTTCCGGGGCTCGCTGCTGCTGGTCCCGATCGCCCAGGCGCTGATCGCGACACCGTTCGTGGTCCGGACCCTGCTCCCCGTGCTCCGCTCCATCGACACCAGCCTCCGCGAGGCCGCGGCCGTCCTCGGGGCGACACCACGGCGGATCTGGCGCGAGGTGGACCTGCCGATCATCGGCCGGGCGGTGCTGGCCGCCGCCGGGTTCTCGTTCGCGATCGCCGTCGGGGAGTTCGGGGCCACCGTGTTCCTCGCCCGGGCGCAACACCCGACGATGCCGGTGGCGATCTTCCGGTTGCTGGGCCGTCCCGGGGCGGCGAACTTCGGGCAGGCCATGGCGATGTCGACGATGCTCGCGACGATCACCGCCGCCGCGATCCTCACCATCGACCGGTTGAAGGTCGGCCAGGTCGGGAGGTTCTGATGCTCGACATCCGAGGGCTGACGGTGGGCTACGGCGCCCAAACGGCGGTGCGTGAGCTCAGCCTCGCGGCCGCCGACACCGAGGTCCTGGGCGTGATCGGGCCCAGCGGCTGCGGCAAGTCCACCCTGCTGAGGGCCGTCGCCGGGTTGCAGCGCCCGCGCTCCGGGCAGGTGCTGATCGACGACCGTGACGTCACCGGGCTCCGACCCGACCAGCGCCGGATCGGGTTGATGTTCCAGGAGCACGCACTGTTCCCCCACCGCAACGTCGCCGACAACGTGGCGTTCGGTCTGCGGATGCAACGCCTGCCCCGCACCGAGATCGCCGAGCGGGTCGGCGAGGCGCTCGACGTCGTCGACCTCGCCGGCCTCGAGCGGCGCAGCGTCACCGAGCTCTCCGGTGGGGAGCGTCAGCGCGTCGCGCTGGCACGCACGATCGCCCCCCGACCCCGGCTGCTCATGCTCGACGAGCCCCTGGGTTCCCTGGACCGGGCGTTGCAGGACCGGCTCCTGCAGGACCTGCCGTCGTTGTTCGCCGCGCTGGGCACAACCGTGGTGTACGTCACCCACGACCAGCACGAGGCGCTCACCCTCGCCGACCGGGTCGCGGTGATGCGCGAGGGCCGACTGGTGCGTGTCGGCGCCCCCCACCAGGTGTGGCGCGATCCACGCACCACGTTCGTCGCCACGTTCCTCGGGCTGCGGCACATCGTCACCGCACGGGTCCGTGGAAGGGTCGTGGAGACGCCGTGGGGGGTGCTGCCGGCCCCGCCCGCCCCGGACGGGGGGGAGGCCGTCGACGGTGAGCATCCACTGACGATCCTGCCCTCGGCGCTGCGACTGGCCACCGACACCGATCCGTGCCGCGACGGTGAGCACGCCGTCACCGCCGACGTTCAGGGGCTGCGCTTCGCCGGCGACCACCTCGTCATCGACGCGCAGCCGTCGGGGGCACCACCGCTCAAGGTCGCGGTGCGGCACGACGAGCCGCCGCGCACCGGTGACCGTGTCACCGTGGCGATCGCCGCCGACGGGGTCCGACTCCTCACCGAGGACCGGTGACCCGCGATCAGTACACCGGGATGCTGTCGTCGACCTGGCGGGCGTAGGCGTCGATCCCGCCGCGCATCGACCGGGCCTTGAACCCGGCATCGCGCAGCAGCTGCGTGGACTCCAACGACCGCACACCGCTCTTGCAGTGCACGACGTACTCCTTCGTCGGGTCGAGCTCGGAGAGCCGGCCGGCGAGGGTGTCCTTCGGGATCAGCACCGCACCGGGGATGCGGTTGATCTCGTACTCGTGCTCCTCACGCACGTCGAGGAGCTCGACGTCGGGCTTGTCGGCGATCTCGACGTACTCGGTCGGCAGGATCTCGACGTCGGCGAGCGAGAGGTCGGCCTCGACGAGGCCGTCGTGCGACGGCATCCCGCAGAACGCCTCGTAGTCGATGAGCTCGGTGACGGTCGGCTCCGGGCCGCACACGGGGCACTCGGGGTCCTTGTTCACCTTGACGTAGGTCCACTCCTGGGCGAGGGCGTCGTAGAGCCCCAGCCGCCCGATCATCGGCTCACCGATCCCGGTGATCAGCTTGATCCCCTCGATCCCCTGGGAGGTGCCGATGTGGCCGGCCATGATCCCGAGCACACCACCCTCGGCGCAGTTGGGGACCATCCCCGGCGGCGGGGGCTCGGGGAACATGCAGCGGTAGCAGGGGCCTTCCTCGGCGTAGAACACGCTGAGCTGGCCCTCGAAGCGGAACATCGAGCCGTACACGTTCGGCTTGCCCAGCAGGACGCAGGCGTCATTGACGAGGTACCGCGTGGGGAAGTTGTCGGTGCCGTCGATGACCAGGTCGTAGGGCTCGATGATCTCCAGGGCGTTGTCGGAGGTGAGCAGCCCCTTGTGCGGCACCACCTCGACGTGCGGGTTCACCTCGTGGATGGAGGCGGTGGCCGAGTCGACCTTGTGCACCCCGATGTCGGAGGTGCCGTGGATGATCTGGCGCTGCAGGTTCGAGGCGTCGACGACGTCGTCGTCGACGAGGCCGAGGGTTCCCACCCCGGCGGCCGCGAGGTACAGCGCGAGCGGCGAGCCGAGCCCCCCGGTACCGACCAGGAGGACCTTCGCGGCCTTCAACCGCTCCTGCCCCGGCATCCCGACGTCCGGGATGATGAGGTGACGGCTGTAGCGCGCGATCTCCTCGTTGGTGAGCGGGGTGCGTCGCTCGACGACGGGGTTCGCCACGGTGATCTCCTGATGCCAGACGGGTGCCAGCGGTCTGCTCGATGGCAGACGGGTCTACGAGTGTGAACGCACGGTGCCCGCCACACCGTCCCCGAACAGTGGAAACCGTGCGAACTCGCCGTGCCGAGCACGGGGACGGAAGACGGAAGGCGGTCCGGTGTCGGCCGGTCGGTGCCGGCCGGTCAGATGTTCATGCCCATCGCACGCAGTTCCTCACGCACGTAGTCGGCGATCATGTCGGTCGACCACGGCGGGGTGAACGTGAACTCCACGTCGACGTGGTCGACGCCGGGCATCGCCCCGAGGATCACCGAGCACTGCTGGTGGATCACCTCGGTGAGCGGACACCCCATGGAGGTCAGCGTCATCAGGACGTGGGCGTGACCGCGGCGCGGCTTGGTCACCTCGTACACCAGGCCGAGGTCGACGATGTTGTAGCCGATCTCGGGGTCGACGACCGCGCGCAGCCCGTTCATCAGGTCCTGCGACGACGGCATGCCGTCCTCTTCGAGGGGGAGGTCGTCGAACGGGTGCGAGCTGCGCTCGGCCTCCGCCGGCGCGTTGCCGTCCGGGGTGTCGTAGGCAGGGATCGCGTCGTCGTGCTCGTCGTCGTGCGCGTCGGTGATCACCCCACCGGTGGTGGCGTCGTCGGTCTGGCTCACGGCTTCACTCCTCGTCATGGGTCACGGTGTGCGCAGTCGCCCCGCGCTGGTGGGACTCGATCGCGTCCTTCATCGCCATCCACCCCAGCAGGGCGCACTTGACGCGGACGGGGAACTTCGCGACGCCCTGGAACGCCACGGCGTCGAGGAGGTCGTCGGCGCGCGTCGGCTCGTCGCCGTGCATCATCCGCCGGAACTCTTCGGCGAGGTCGAGGGCGTCGGGGAGCTCACGTCCGATCACGACATCGGACATCGCCGACGCCGAGGCCTGGCTGATCGAACACCCCTCCCCGTCGAAGACGAGACCGTCGAGGCGGCCGTCGGCGACGCGGATGCGCAGATCCATCTCGTCGCCGCACAGCGGGTTCGAGTGGTGGACGTGGACGTCCTCGTCCTCGAGGGTCGGAGCCTGGTTGTGCGGCTTCCGATAGTGGTCCAGGATGATCTCCTGGTACAGGTCCTCCATGCTCACGGCAGACTCCCTTCAGCGCGCGAAGAACGCCTGCGCGGCCTCGATCCCGTCGATGAGCGGGGGGAGGTCGTCGGCGTCGTTGTAGACGTACACGCTCGCGCGCACGGTGGCGTTCACCCCGAGGCTACGCATCAGCGGCTTCGTGCAGTGGTGCCCGACACGGACACACACCCCGCGGGAGCCGAGCATCGCCCCCACGTCGTGGGGGTGGACCCCGTCGACGGCGAACGACACCGCTCCCCCGCGGACCTGCGGGTCGCGTGGGCCGTGCACCTCGATCGACGGCATCGCGTCGAGGGCGTCCAGGAGTCGGGTGGTGAGCGCGACCTCGTGCTCGCGCACCGCGTCCATCCCCAGCTCGGTGAGGACGTCGACGGCCGCGGCGAGCCCGGCGGCCTCGGCGATCATCGGGGTCCCGGCCTCGAACTTCTGCGGGACATCGTTCCACGTCGCCCCCTCGAGGGTGACGTCGCGGATCATGTCGCCGCCGGTGAGGAACGGCTCCATCGACTCCAGACGGTCCGGATCGGCGAGGAGCGCCCCGATCCCGGTCGGACCGAGCATCTTGTGCCCGGTGACGGCGTAGAAATCCACCCCCAGGTCACGGAAGCTGACGGCGAGGTGCGGGACGGCCTGGGCTCCGTCGACCTGCACCATCGCGTCGGGGTTCGCCGACCGCACCATGTCGGCGATCGTGGCGACATCGTTGATCGTGCCGAGGACGTTGGAGACGTGCCCGATCGCGGCGAACGTCACCCGCCCGTCGGCAAGCAGCTCGCCGGCGGCCTCGAGGTCGAGCTGACCATCGGAGGTGAGGGGGATGTGGCGCACCTCGAGCCCGCGCTCGTTCGCCGCGTGGGTGAACGGGACGTGGTTGGCGTGGTGCTCCATGACCGTGGTGAGGATCGCCTCACCGGGGTGCATCTCGCGTCGCACCCACGAGTAGGCGACGAGGTTGCACGCCTCGGTGGCGTTCTTGGTGAACACCACCCCGCGCGGGTCGGCATCGACGAACCGGGCCAGGCTGCTGCGAGCCCCCTCGTAGAGGTCGGTGGCCTCCTCGGCCAGGGGGTACACGCCGCGGTGGACGTTCGAACGCGACCAACGGTAGTAATGATCCATCGCATCGAGGACACGGACCGGGGTCTGCGACGACGCCGCGGAGTCGAGGTACACCAGTCGGTGGCCCTCGAGCTCCCGGGAGAGCGTCGGGAACTCCTTGCGCAACGTCGCGACGTCGAACGCCATGGGGTCCTCACCTCGTCGGGGTGCCGTCAGCGTGCCCCAGCTGTCTGGTCCTGATCCACCGCGTCGGCGACACGGCGCGGCGTGATCAGACGCTGGCCTTCAGGTCCTTGATGTTCTCGTAGCCGTGCTCCTCGAGCTCGTCGGCGAGCTCGGGTCCGCCGGAGGCGACGATCCTGCCCTCGAACATCACGTGCACCTGGTCGGGCTGGATGTAGCGCAGGATCCGGGTGTAGTGGGTGATGATCAAGACCCCGAGATCGGGCCCCTTGAGGCGGTTCACCCCTTCGGCGACGATCTTCAGCGCGTCGACGTCGAGCCCGGAGTCGGTCTCGTCGAGGACGGCGAGCTCGGGGCGGAGCAGCGCCGCCTGCAGGATCTCGAAGCGCTTCTTCTCCCCGCCGGAGAACCCTTCGTTCACCGAACGCTGCAGGAACGACTCGTCGACGCCCAGCTGCGACATCTCGCTGCGCAGGCGGGTCATGAACTCCCGGACCGGGACGTCCTCCTCGTTCACCGCGTTCACCGCGGTGCGCAGGAAGTTGGTCAGCGAGACGCCCGGGACCTCCACGGGGTACTGCATCGCCAGGAACACCCCGAGCCGGGCGCGCTCGTCGGGGAGGAGTTCCTGGATGGGCTCGCCCTTCCAGGTGATCGTCCCCTTGGTGATGTCGTACGCCGGGTGACCGGCGATCGAGTACGCCAGCGTCGACTTGCCGGAGCCGTTCGGGCCCATCAGGGCCAGCGTCGTGCCCTTGTCGAGGTCGAGGTCGACGCCGTGGAGGAGCTCGGTGCCGTCGGCTTCGACGTGCAGGTCGCGGATCTCGAGGTCAGCCATGCTGTGGTGCTCCTGTCGGCCGGTGCCGCGGCAGCGGCTGGCGGGTGTGGTCGTCGTGTGGTTGCGGGGACCGCCGTGCGGCCCGCGGGGCCGCTGGCGCCCGCCGCCGCGGCGGCGGGCAGTCGGCTCAGTGGTCGGGGAAGGGGGCGTCGTTGGTGGCCGTGGTGACGTCGATGTGGACGTCGTCGCCATCGACCTTCACGTCGAACGTCGGGACGGGCTTCAACGCCGGCAACGACGACGGGCGACCCGAGTCGAGGTCGAAGGTGGAGCCGTGCAGCGAGCACTCCACCCCGCGGTCCCAGACGGTGCCGTCGGCGAGCGACCACTGCTGGTGCGAGCAGGTGTCATGGATCGCCCGTACGTCGTCGCCGAGGCGGACCAGGCACACCGGGACCCCGTCGACGTCGACCCGCGTGGGGGTCGCGTCCTTCAGTTCGCTGAGCTTCGCGACGGCGGCCATCAGGTGTGGTCCTGCAACGCGGCGTCGTTGACCTGCACGCTGCCGAGGTCGGCGGCTTCGACGCGGGCGGCGATGTCGGCCAGCGCGGCGTCCTCGATCCCCGGGATCCGGCCCTCGGCGAGGACCTCCCGGAAGAAGCCGAACACGATGAGCCGCAACGCATCGTCCCGGTCGATCCCCCGCGACTGCAGGTAGAACAGGTGCAGCGCGTCGATCTGTCCGGTCGCCGATCCGTGACCGGCGGTGATGTCGGCGCACTCGATCTCGAGGAACGGCGTGGAGTCGGCCCGCGCCCCCTTGGTGAGGATGAGTGAGCGGTTGTTCTCGTCGGTGGAGGTCCCGACCGCGTCGGCGTGCACGAAGATGTTCCCCCGGAACACCGTCTGGCTGTTGCCCTGCAGCGCCCCCTTGAACAACACGTCGGAGGAGGCGTGCGGGGCGATGTGGCGGACGTAGGGCTGCAGGTCGAACCACTGGCCCTCGTCGGCGAAGTACACCCCCAACGGCCGGACCTCGGCGCCGGGCCCGACCAGGTCGAACTCCGGCAGCAGGCGCACCGTCGCCCCGCCGATCGTCACCGACAGGTGACGCACGGAGGCGTCACGGTGGGCCTGGACCTTCTGCAGGGCCAGGTGCTGGACGGTGTTCGCCCACCGTTGCAGCGTGGCGATCTCGACCTTCGCGGCGTCGTGGGCGATGACCTCGACGACCTCGTCGACGAGGGCGTCGACGTCGTCGGCGCTGGTGTGCTCGAACACCAGCCGCGCGGTGGCGTGATGGTCGACGACCGCCAGGACCCGGGGCAGGTGGGCCCCCGCCTCGGTGGCGTGGATGCGCACATGGATCGGGGTGTCGACCTCGACCTCGGCCGGGACGTGGACGAACACCCCGGCGGTCCAGGCGGCGTCGTTCACGGTGATCGTGCGGTCCGAGCCCGCGCCGGTGCCGTCCGGATCGCTGGTCGTGAGGCTGCCCAGGTGGGCCTCGACGAGGCCCCGGTGGGTCTGCGCGGCCTCGGCGAGGTCGGTCACGACGACGCCGAGGTCGGCGACGCCGGACGGCACGGTGACGTCGGTGAGCGCACCGTCGACGATGTTGGCGACGACCACGGGGGCGTCGGCGTCGTCACCGATCCCGCCCGGGGCCCGGGCCGCGCCGCCCTGGACGATCTCGCGGTCGACCGAGATGCGGCGGTCGAACGGCGTCGAACGCCAGAACTCGTCCTGGCGAGAGTCGGGCCAACGCTGATCGAGGCTGCGCTTGAACGCCGCGAGTCGGCGATCGCGGAGCCAGTCGGGCTCGCCGCCCTCACCGCTGCGGGCGGTGAGGGCGTCCTCGGTGAGCCCGTCGAGGTGGAGAGTGGTCGTCATCCGATGGCGCCTTCCATCTCGAGCGCGATGAGGCGGTTGAGCTCGACGGAGTACTCCATCGGCAGTTCACGGGCGATCGGCTCGATGAACCCGCGCACGATCATCGCCGTGGCCTCGTCCTCGTCGATCCCGCGGGCCTGCATGTAGAACAGCTGGTCCTCGGAGACCTTCGAGACCGTGGCCTCGTGCTCGATCGTGGCGTCCTCCTGGTCGATCTCCATGTACGGGTAGGTGTCGGTACGGGAGGTCTCGTCGAGCATCAACGCGTCGCACTTCACCGCGGCCCGGGCGTGGTGGGCGCCCTCGGCGATCGAGACCAGACCGCGGTAGCTGGTACGGCCGGTCCCCTTGGAGACCGACTTCGAGAGGATGTTCGAGGTCGTGTAGGGCGCGGCGTGCACCATCTTGGCGCCGGCGTCCTGGTGCTGGCCGTCGTTGGCGTACGCCACCGAGAGCACCTCGCCCTTGGCCCCTTCGCCGGTGAGCCACACCGCCGGGTACTTCATCGTGACCTTCGAGCCGATGTTGCCGTCGATCCACTCCATGGTGGCGTTCTTCTCGGCCACGGCCCGCTTGGTGACGAGGTTGTAGACGTTGTTGGACCAGTTCTGGATCGTGGTGTAGCGCACCCGCGCGCCGGGCTTGACCAGGATCTCGACCACGGCCGAGTGCAACGAGTCCGACGAGTAGATCGGCGCGGTGCAGCCCTCGACGTAGTGCACGTAGGAGCCGGGCTCGGCGATGATCAGCGTGCGCTCGAACTGCCCCATGTTCTGCTTGTTGATCCGGAAGTACGCCTGCAGCGGGATGTCGACCTCGACACCCTCCGGGATCCAGATGAACGAGCCGCCCGACCACACGGCGGTGTTCAGCGCCGCGAACTTGTTGTCGTTCGGCGGGATGATCGTGGCGAAGTGCTCGCGGAACAGGTCCTCATGCTCCTGCAGCGCCGAGTCGGTGTCGAGGAAGAGCACGCCCTCCTTCTCCAGGTCCTCACGCACCTTGTGGTAGAGGACCGTGGACTCGTACTGCGCCGCGACACCGGCGATGAGGCGCTCACGCTCGGCCTGCGGGATCCCCAGCTTCTCGTAGGTCTCCAGGATCTCCGGCGGGAGCTCGTCCCACGTGTTGGCCTGCTTCTCGGAGGCCTCGACGTAGTAGAAGATGTTGTCGAAGTCCAGGCCCGACAGGTCCGCGCCCCAGTTCGGCATCGGACGCCGCAGGTACGCCTCGTACGCACGCAGACGCAGGTCGCGCATCCACGACGGCTCGTCCTTGCGCTCGCTGATCGCGGCCACGGCCTCGCGGGTCAGGCCCCGCTCGGAGGTGTAGGCGTAGTCGTCGTCGCGGTCGGCCCAGCCGAACTTGTACTCGGCGAGGTCCTGCGCAACGGACTCCTGCTCCTTGCGGGCATCGCTGACCGGAAGATCGATCTCGGTCTGGCTCACTGGTCGTCTCCTCGTCGTCCCCGGGGGACGTCGACGTTCGCGGACGGTGTGCGTTCGGCTTCGACTTGGTGGTCGTGGTGGGAGTCGGGGCGGGGCTCGCCGCGGGGTCCGGCGGCGGCGTCGCCGCCCCCGGACTTGGCGCCGGCACCCGCTCTGCGGGGCGTGACGGTACAGACGCAGGACGTCGACCCCGACGCCAGGGTCTCGCGCCGCGACAACGACACGTCGCTGCCGAGGACGTGCGAGAACGTCGCCGCCTCGTAGGCGCAGACCTCCGGGTGCTCCTTGGCGACGTCGTAGATCGCGCAGTGGTCCTGCACGAGGGTGAACCCGTCACCCTCGGGGGTGACCGACGCCTCGAACCCCGCCTCGGAGAGGGCGTCGGCGAGTTGCTCGAGGCGCCCGTGGAGGTCCTCGGCCGTCACGGCGTCGCGGAGCCCGTCGACCTCGCGCTCCAACCGCCAGCGCAGGAACGCGCGCAGCCCTTCACGGCCGTGCGTGTCCGCGAGGAAGTCCAGGACCTCCGCCGCGAAGCGGTCGTAGCGCTGCGGGAACAGCCGCGAGGCATTCGCGGTCAAGCGGTACGCCGTCGCCGGACGCCCACGCCGCCCGTCGGCCGCATCCGAGGGCACGGCCTCGACGAGCCCTTCGTCGGCGAGGACGCCGAGGTGTCGGCGCACCGCGACCCCGGAGATCCCGAGTTCGTCGGCGAGGTCTGACACCTCCGTCCCACCCCGACGACGCAGCACCTCGACGATCCCGGCGCGGGAGGTGCCGAGGAGCGACACCAGTGAACGCGACGCCGTGCCGGCGTCGTGCTCGGAGGTGGTGGCGGTGGACGCCATGCTGACCTCGGGGTGTCGGGGGCTGGTCGGGGGCCGGTCCGCTCGGAGTGGTCGCGGGGGCGGCCACCTCGTCGATCGGCTCGGTGATCGGCTGTCGTTCAGCTACGGTGCGGCTGACGCGTCGGCCGCCACGTCAGCGGGTTTCTGCAACCCCGCTGTTGAAGAAAGCGTAGGGCCTGCGGCCGACGGGGGCAAGGTGGCGGCTCCGGATCACGGTTGCGGCCGCCGTTGCGACGTGCGGTGGTGACGACCGCCGTCACCCCCCGCGCACCGGGCCTCGACCGCTGCCGGGCGCCGGCGTACCGTCAGACGACCTCTTCCGCACCGCGCGGCGCCACGGCGTGAGGACGACCGCCGGCGCGACGACCGTCCGCACTCTGCGACGGGGAACGGAGGAGCGTCGGCCGCCGCCACGGGTCACGCGACCGACCCGCCCCGCTCCGTGCGGGACGCCGGGTCCCCGGGCTGGCGCCGACGGGTCCCGGCCGGCGTTCCGACCACCTCGACACGCCCCCGGGACCCACCCGTCGTTAGGGTGGGTGGTCACCGACCCATCGAGGACTCCGAGGACCCCGTGACCGCCGACCCGCGCCCCCGCTTCGCGATCAGCCTCCCGCTCACCGGTGTCGACGCCCGCACCGCCGTGGACACCGCCCGTCACGCGGCCGACCACGGCTACGACGCCGCGTGGTGCTCGGAGGTCCAGGGACCGGACGCCTTCACGACGCTGGGTGCCCTGGCCGTCACCACCGACCTCGACCTCGGGGTCGCGGTGGTGCCCGCGCTGACCAGGAGCGCCGCGGTCCTCGGGATGACGGCCGTCAGCCTCGCCGAGCTCTCCGGCGGCCGGTTCACCCTCGGGATCGGGGCCTCCTCCGAGGTGATCGTCGAAGGGTGGGCCGGGCAGTCGTTCGACCGGCCACTCACCGCCGTCGCCGAGACCGTCGAGGCGCTGCGCCCGGTCCTCCGCGGCGAACGCTCGACCCACGAGGGCGAGATCGTGCGGATGCGCGGCTACCGGCCGCACGCCCAACCCGTGGGTGGTCGGGTGCCGTTGGTGCTGGCGGCGCTGAACCCGCGTTCCTGCCGACTGGTCGGCGAGCTCGGCGTCGACGGCATCGCGCTGAACCAGGTCGCCCCCCGTCACGTCACCCAGGTCCTCGATGAGGTCGCCGCCGGCGGCGACGGGCTCGACGAGGGGTTCCGCGTGGTGACCCGGATGTTCTGCGCGGTGACCGATGACGTCCCGGCGATGCGCGAGGTCGTGCGCCGGCGCTTCGCCCCGTACCTCGCCACCACCCCGTACAACCGCTTCTACCGTTGGATCGGGTACGAGGAGGAAGCCGAAGGGGTCCTCGCCGCCGGTGGTGATCGCGACGCGATGCGGGCCGCGTTCAGCGACCGGGTCATCGACGACCTCTTCCTCCTCGGCCCGGCCGGGTCGATCGCCGAGCGGCTCGCCGCCCACCGCGAGGCCGGGGTCACCGACCTGGTGATCCAACCCCTCGGCGCCGGTCGCGACGCCGCCGAGCACACCCTGTGGTCGATCGCCGACGCCTACCTGCGGTGACCCACCGGGGCCGGCGGAGACATGACCGTCGCCGGCCACACCGTGACGCCCTCGAACGTCGAGGCCGCGCGCCGGTGTGCCACCGCCTGCGCCCAACGCGCGTCCGACACGTGGGGGCGGCCGGGGGGCTCAAGCCCGGTACCGCGTCGACCGATACCGGGTGGAAGCGACCAGGATCGGACGATGACGCAGATGGCCACCCGCCGTGATGCCTCCCCCACCGGAGAAGCGACGCCGCTGCGCCACGACCGCATCCGCCGCAGCGAGCCGGTGGAGCTGCACCGGGAGGACGTCGTGCGACGCCTCCTCGCCGGCGGGATCTCCCCGGCCACGCTGCAACGCATCCTCCCCGAATGGCGGGGGTTGATCGATGCCGTCGCCGCCCGCCTCGCGGCGACGGGCACACCGCGCGCCTAGCGAGGTGTCGGCGCGTCGCCCACCACGACGTCACCACCGGCCGGATCAGCGACGACGGTGCCGGTGAGGCGGGCGACGAGCCCGGTGTGCCGGCGACTGGGCCGGTCGTGCGCCGCGGCCGCGACCAACGCGCCGTGTTGACCGACGATGATCAACGCCTGCTGCGCCCGGGTCACCGCGGTGTACACCAGGTTCCGCCAAAGCATCGGCCGGTGGGAGCGATCGACGACCAGGACGACCACCGGCCACTCGCCGCCCTGGGACTTGTGGACGGTGACCGCCCAGGCGGGGGCGAGGTCACGCGTCGAGGACACCGTCACCTCCCCGCGCGGAAACCCGACACGGAGCCGCCCGGCACGCAGCTCGACGTCGACGACGACCCCGACGTCGCCGTTCGCCAGGTCCTGCTCCGGGTCGTTGCGGGTCTGCATCACCCGGTCGCCGACCCGGAACCCACCCACCTGCGGTCGCCCGGCCGGGGGGTTGAGTTCGGCGCGCAGGGCGGTGTTCAACGCGTCGACACCGGCCGGCCCCCGGTACATCGGGGCCAGGACCTGGATCTCGTCGACCCCGACGCCCAGACGCTCGGGGGCCCGCCGGGCCACCGCCTCCACCACGCGGGGAACGATCCGCGACGACACCGCTTCCTCGGCGAGGAACACGTCGCCGTCGGCGCCGCTCAACGGGCCCAACCGGCCTTCGAGGATCTCCCGGGCGACCTCGACGATCCGGCTCTCGGCAGCCTGCCGGTGCACCTCGGTGAGTCGCGTCACCGGGACGACCCCGGCCCGGGTCAGGTCCCGGAGCACGTCACCGGGTCCCACCGACGGGAGCTGGTCGGGATCCCCGACCAGCACGAGGTGGGACCCCTCGTCCACGGCGGTCACGATGTGTCCGGCCAGCACCGTGTCGCACATCGAGACCTCGTCGACGACCACCAGGTCGTGCGGGAGCGGGGTGTCGGGGCCGTAGCGGAACCGGAAGCCGTCACCGGTCGGGTGCGCCTGCAGCAGGCGGTGGATCGTGGTTGCCGGCCGTGACACGACCTCCTCGAGGCGTTTCGCCGCCCGTCCGGTGGGTGCCGCGAGCGCGACGTCGAGCCCACGTTCCACGGCCGCGGCGACGATCCGGGCCACCGCGTGGGTCTTGCCGGTCCCCGGGCCACCGACGAGGAGAGAGACCGGGGAGGCGAACGCCTCACGGACGGCGGCGAGCTGCCCGGCCGTCCCAGCCCCACCGACGCCGACCTCGTCGGCGAACCCCGCGAGACGGGAGGAGCCGGAGGCCACGCGTTGTCGCAGCGCCTCGGCGAGATCGCGCTCGGCGGCCAGCGCCGCCGGCGGGGCGACGATCGGCTCGTCTCCCGGGGAGAGCTCCTCGGCGGCGAGCACGCCGTCGGCGATCGCGGCGTCGAGCCCCTCGACCGCCAGGAGACGGTCCAGGCGCAACAGCTGCGCCGTCGCATCGACCGCGGCGGCCCGCGGCAGGTGCTGGTGACCGTCGGCACGGCGTGCCGCCACGACCGCTGCCCGGGCACCCGCGGCCAGCCGCCGCGGATCGGTGGCGTCGATCCCGAGTCGCCGCGCCAGCGCGTCGGCGTGGCCGAATCGCAGTCGGGGTACCTCGAGGAGGGCGTAGGGGTCCTC
The DNA here is from genome assembly GCA_007125475.1 of Nitriliruptoraceae bacterium. Classification (GTDB taxonomy): domain Bacteria; phylum Actinomycetota; class Nitriliruptoria; order Nitriliruptorales; family Nitriliruptoraceae; genus SLDB01. Next base: position 15,799 of record SLDB01000341.1, read on the forward strand.
ACGGGCCGTCTCCGGGGCGTCGGCACCGAGCGCGGCGTGGACCGCCCGGACCACGTCCATCGGCCACCCGGCCGGCTCGACGAGGGCGACGAGGTCGGCGAGCGCGCGTGACGCCGCCCACCCGTCGCGGAGCAACGCCACGTCCTCCTCGGTCAGCGCCGCCTCGGAGCTCAACCGACCCGGCTCGCGTTCGATCACCCGACCGGTCGACGCCCCGAACACCGCCAGCACCCGTTCACGGACCTCGTCGGCGAGCCCGTCGAACCGCTCGGTGGTGAGGAAGGCACGCAACCCGGCCACGGTGGTCGGGGTGACCTGTTCGTAGTACACGGCCTCGAACGTCGGCCCGTACCGCTCGTGGGCGGTCCACCGGCCGACGAGTCGGACGACCTCACCCTCCACCAGGGAAGCCAACGGCCCGGCGCAGCGGGCGCCGTCCCCGCTGGTCTCGACCTCGACCACACCGAACCCGGTGGAGGTGTCGGCGAACACCACCCCGCGCACCTCGCCGGTGAGCTCCTCCCCACCGGCGACCAGCGGTGCGGTCACTCGCTGGCCTCACGCTCCCGAACGGCGGCGAGGTCGCCGTTCTCCGCCGGGTCACCGGCCTCGAACGGATCCAACGCCTCCTCGAACTCGAGCTCGTCGCCGACCTCCGAGACCGGCTGTGCGTCGGGGTGGCGCCGGCCCATCGCGGCCCGGGCGGCTTCGATCGGGTCCTGTGGCTGACGACTGGCGACCAGCCACCCGACGACGGCACCGGCCGCGAACGCGCCGGCGGCGATCCCGACGCTCCGGGCCGCCTGCCGGCGTCGGCGCCGACGGGAGGGAGGGACGTCGTCGGCGAGGCGCAGGGCACGCTCGCCGAGCTGCGACGAGCGCTCACCCGCGTCGTCCACCACCTGAGCCACCCCATGAGCCGCCCGCGACGTCACCGTCGGCAGGGCGGCGAGCCCGGCACCGGCGAGGCGGGCGGCCTCCCACCCGCCGCGTCGGGCACGCCGGGAGAGCTGGGCGGCATCGAACGGCAGCTCGCCCTCGACGTCGTGCCAGACCTCACGCGCATCGTCCGCGAGCCGGCGCGACGTGCGGGCCACCTCGTCACGTGCCCGATCGATCCGTGCGGCCAGGTCCGACTTCCGACCCCGGCCGATGATGCCGCGACGCTTCCCCACGATCCGACCTTTCACCGTGTCGGCGGCGGAGCCGACACCTCGACCGTATCGAAGGCCGGCGCTGCCGGCAGGAGTCTGCGGCCGGGTGGCGGTCGCGAACGGCCGTGCCGGGGCGCTCAGGGCCGGGAGATCGACCAACGCAGGTCCGTGCGGCGCCCGAGGTCGTCGAGGTGGGCGGCCGGGTCGACGAGCTGTGCCGGGGTGTACACACCTCCCCGGCGCTGACCGAGCGACGCCTCGGCGAGCGTCACGGCGATCGCGGCCGTCAACCGGTACGGGTCGTGGCCGTAGGCCCAGGCGCGGGCGAGCTCGTCTGGACCGGTGACCTCGGCGACGCACCCCCACCGCATCGCCTCGAGGCGCCGCGGCCCCGGTTCCGGGCGCGGCGTCGTGAGACGGCGGCGAAGCCGGCGCCGGGCCGGG
>SLDB01000041.1 GCA_007125475.1 Nitriliruptoraceae bacterium
AGGCCCTGCATCGCCATCGGCAGGTGCGCGCGCACCATCCCGGCGAGCTTCGTCGACTTGCCGTCCAACGACAGCGACTCGCCCTCGACCTTCTCGTAGTGCTCGAGCTCGGTCGCGAACAGCTTGGCGAGCTCCATCGCCGGGCCGGCGGCACCGGAGATCGCCACCGCCGAGAACCCGTCGGCGGGGAACACCTTGCGCATGTCCTGACGCGAGATCTGGTTCCCGGCGGTGGCGCGACGGTCCCCGGCGACGACGACCGCGCCGTCGGCGATCACCGCGAGCACGGTCGTGCCGTCGACGAGTTGCCGTCGCAGCTCATCGGGGATCACCCGCGGCGAGGTCACCGCGTCGGCGACCTGGGGAGCGTGACGACGCAGCGCCTCCAGGAACGAGCTCGCGCCGGGGTCGAACGCGGTCCCGAACGTGGCGTGGAGGTCACTGCTCGGGCCTGGACCGGGGTGGTGGGGATCGCTGGGCACACGGCCTCCGGTGATGCGGGTCACCCGGCGCGGACCGGCGACGGGTCGTCAGGATCGTACTGCGGCCACGGTCGTGACATCAGCCCCGCCGACGCGACGAACGCCACGATCACCAGGATCCACGACACCGTGTAGGTCCCGGTGACGTCCACCAGGGCCCCGAACACGACCGGACCGGGGAGGAACCCGGAGTAGAACCCCAACAGGACGACCCCGGAGGCGTGACCGGCGTTGGCGGGGCGTGAGGAGGCGATCACGGCCACCATCGCCACCGACAGCCACGTCACCGCGGTGACCCCCAGCCCGATCGCGACGAGCCACAGCAGCCACGGGGCGAGCCCGGCGACGCTGGTGACCACCGCGGCGAGGATCGACACCGCACCACCGGCCGCCATCCAGGTCAGGTACCCGCGGAACCGCCCGGACCGGTCGCTCATCCACCCCCACACCACGCGCATCACCATCCCGAACACCCCCATCACGGCGATCAGCGCCCCGGCGCGCACCGTGGAGAGCCCGACGTCCTCGACGGCGAACAACGGCAGGTAGGCGTTGACGTTCGAGACCGCCAGCCCCATCAGGAAGCCGTACACCGCCAGCCGCCGGATCGGTCCCGAGACCTTCACCCGCAGGCTGCGCCGCTCGCTCCGGCCCATCACCACGTCACGGGGCACCGCGATCAGCGTCCCGATCGCGCCGGCCAGCGGCAGCGCCGCGGTGGCGATCACCGCGGTGCGCCAGCCGAACACCGCCGCGGCGGGGCCGAGCGCGCCGCCGGCCACGAACGCCCCGGCCTGCACCCCGGCCTGCTTCACCCCCATCGCCATCCCCCGCCGGGCGGTCGGGATCCGCTCGACGATGATCTTGTTACTCACCGGGTTCCCGGTCGCCAGCGAGAACCCGGCCAGCAGCGCCGCGAACATCAGCAGCGGGTAGCTCGGACTCAACCCCAGGCCGACCATCGACACGACCAGGATCACGAACGAGGCCAACATCACCCGGCGCGCCCCGATCGCGTCCACGATCCGGCCGGCCAGCACGGAGCCGAGACCGCCGACGACGAAGTACACCGTCGACAGCACGCCCAACGCCGCACGGGTGAGCCCGAACTCGTCGGTGAGTTGCGGAGCGATCACCCCGAACGCGAACCCGGGGAAGGTGCTGGTGAGCATCGCGAGCGTCAGCAGCACCACCACGACACCGGCACGCCCCCCCGTGAGGCGTTCACGCTCGCCCAACTCGGTCACGGCCCCTCCCTGCGTGCTCGGGGTGTGCGTACCGCGGGTGATCGAGGGCCGCCGGGACACGCCGTCGCCGGCAGGCTAGCCCCCCTCACCTGCGGTACGGCATGGCCTGGGGAACGAAAGCGGATGGTCCCTCACCCCGAGACGATCCGCCGTGACGCGCCGGACGGTGCCGGAACGCCACACCGCCACACCTCCACGACGCGGTCACCGCTGATCGTCGCGGTAGGTTGCGCGAGAGCCCGGGCACACCGCCGGGCACGGGTGTCGGGGCCGAGGAGCGTGGAGATGTCGCAGTCGCTGACCGTCGGGTTCGTGGGGTTCGGTGAGGCCGCCTCATGCTTCGCCGAGGCGTTCGCCCGTTCGTCAGACGTCGCGGTCCGGGCGTTCTGTGACGGTGGCAGGAACCACCCGCCGTACACCGAGGCGTTCCGCGCCCGCGTCGAGGCGACCGGGACCGATCTCGTCGACACCCTTGACGAGGTGGTCTCCGGCAGCGACGTGGTGATCTCTGCGGTGCAGGTCGCCTCGGCGCAACAGGTGGGCGAGGCGATCGCCGAGCGTGTCGAGCCGGGGCAGCTCGTCGTCGACATCAACGCCACCGTCCCGGAGGTGAAGCAGCATCTGGCCGCCGCCGTCGAGGCACGCGGCGGCAGCTTCGTCGACGCGAATCTGATGGGGGCGATCACCATCTACGGCCACCAGGTCCAGCTGTACTCCTCGGGATCGGGCGCCGAACGCTTCCGGGAGTTGGCGGCCCCCTACGGCTTCAACGTCGACGTCGCCGGCCCACAGGCCGGGACCTCGGCGCTGGTGAAGATGCTGCGCAGCGTCGTGACCAAGGGGATCGAGGGGCTCATCGTGGAGGCGATGACCACCGCCGAGTACGCCGGCATCACCGAGGAGGCGTTCCACGGCATCTGTGACCCGATGGACGAGACGAAGTTCAGTTACTTCGCCGAGATGGTGCTGAAGACCAACGTGCCGCACGCCGGCCGCCGGGCCGTCGAGATGGAGGCGATCGTCGGGAGCCTTCAGCGGATGGGGATCGAGCCGACGATGACGCGTGCGACCACGCAGCGCCTGAAGGACTCCACGGCACTCGGGCTGCGTGAGCGCTTCGGCGACACCCCGCCGGCCGACTACCGCGAGGTCCTGCGCGCCTACCGCGAGGTCGAACGACCCGACTGACCCCCCGGATCACCCGGAGGTGTCCGGGCCGGCGTCGGTGAGATCGATGCGAAGCAGCACGCGCCGTTCGTCCTGCATGGCCCGGCGGTAGGCGTCCCAATCCTCGTGCTCCCCGGCGACCCGCCGGTAGTAGTCCACCAGTGGCTCGAGGGCGTCAGGGAGGCGCACGATCTCGGCGATGCCGTCGACCCGGACCCAGGGGCCGAAGAACCCGTCGGTGAACACGCACAACGAGGCGCGCGGATCACGGGCGAGGTTGGCGAACTTGACGGAGGTCTCCCGTGTGGAGACGAGGACCCGTCCATCGTCATCCACCGCGACGATGACCGGGGACAACTGCGGTGAGCCGTCCTGCCGGTAGGTGTGGAGGACGGCGCGAGGATGGTCCTCGATGAACGCTCTGGCTTCGGCGAGGTCCACATCCACTCCTGTCCCGCGGCGGTGGTTGCCGCTGTTCGACGCCGGGCTCGAGGTGAGCATGGACCGCCGCCCGGCGATCGAGCGGAGACGTCGGTCGGTGTCGCCGACCTCGGGACGGCTCCTCGATGACGGCTACTCGACCTTCGCCTCACCGGGCTCGAGGAGCGGGTAGGCGCCCTCTTCGTCGTGGATCTCCTGGCCGACCAGGGCCGGGGTGAACACGCAGATCATCCGCACCGTCTCCTCGACGTCGAGGGTGTGCTTCTCGTGGCCGTCGAGGACGTACACGGTGCCCGAGCGGATCTCGTACACCTCGCCGTTGGTGTGGTCGGTGAGCGTCGCCTTGCCCTCGATGCAGTACACGGTCTCCTGATGGTTCTTGTAGTGCATGTTCGTCTGCGTGCCGGTGTACAGCGTCGTGTCGTGGAACGAGTACCCCAGCCCGTCCCGGGCCAGCAGGAGCCGGCGGGCGAGGAACGTCTCCCCCCGCGTCTCGCGATCGGTGCCTTCGATGTCGGTGAGGCTGCGAACGATCATGCATGGCTCCTTGGTCGCGATGGGGCCGACGACGGGCTCCGGCGATGGTCAGGCTCGGCCGGAGCCGGCCCGCCCGAGGGACGAGCCTATGGCCTCACCCGGCCATCCGCCGGTCGACGCAGGCCCCGACGAACCCCAGCCGAGACCTCCCGGGATACACGATCCGGGCCCGTGACCCCGGGTCCTGGACCCGGCCCGGGACCACGGCGGGTCGAGGCCCGGGTCCCAAGCGACGGCCGAGCCCTGCGCACGACGAAGGACCTTCGGCCCTACTCATGGCATTTTTCTATGCGTAAATCTCTAAACGTTTATCTACTTCGTCCGGAGATGGCGATGCGCCTGACCGTCCGCAAGCTCTGTCTGCTGCTGACCCCCGCGCTCCTCGCGGCTGCCTGCGCCCCCACCTATGAAGTGGCCGGGCCACAGGCGGCAGCCGCCGAAGGTGACGGCCCCGTCGCCTCCGAGGCGGCGTGGGACCGCGACCGGGGCCCCTCAGAGGACTGGGAGCCCCGCGATCCGCGCCTCGACCCCGCCCCCGACGGCGACCTCCATGAGCTCACGATCCGCGCCAGCGAGGTGGAGAAGGAGGTCGCGCCCGGCGTCGTGCAGCAGGTGTGGACCTACGACGAGCTCTTCCCCGGCCCGACGCTGCGCGGCAAGGTCGGCGACACCTTCCGGATCACGCTGGTCAACGACGGCAACCTCGGCCATTCCATCGACTTCCACGCGTCGAAGGTCGCGCCGAACGTCGAGATGCGCACCATCGAGCGTGGCGAGGAACTCGTCTACGAGTTCGAGGCCAAGCACGCGGGCGTCTACATGTACCACTGCGGCACCGACCCGGTGCTCCAGCACACCGGTATGGGCCAGCACGGCGCGATCATCATCGACCCACCGGACCTGCCCGACGTCGACCACGAGTTCTGGCTGGTCCAGCACGAGATCTACATGGGCAACCTCGCCGACTCCTACACCAAGATGGAGGAGGCCGCCTGGGACGCCGTGGCGTTCAACGGCTACCCGTTCCAGTACGTCCACGCGCCCATCGACGGGATCGAGCCCGACGAGCGCGTACGCATGTGGGTGATGAACAACGGGCCGAGCGAGAACAGCTCGTTCCACGTCATCGGCACGATCTTCGACACGGTCTACAAGGAGGGCAGCTACCGGCTGCACCCCGACCGTGACGGCCCCGGCGGCGCCCAGGCGATCGACCTTCCCGCGTCCACCGGCGGGTTCGTGGAGATGACCTTCGACGTTCCCGGTGTCTACAAGTTCGTGGACCACAAGTTCGCCAACCTCCC
>SLDB01000082.1 GCA_007125475.1 Nitriliruptoraceae bacterium
AGGACTGTCGGGAAAGACGCGTGGGTAGAACCCCGACCCTACCGGCCGTACAGCACGCCACCGCGCCAGCGCCCTACCTCACCCTGAAACCTCGGCGGGTCGCTGTGGCTGTGGGGCATCGATCCAGGCCGAGTCTCGCCTGTTGGTCGCGGGCTTGGCGCGCGCAGCGAGCCACACGACGTTGCCCACGTTCCCGAGTGTCGTTGAGGAGCAGACTCGTGAGCGAGCCGCGTATGCATCAGGCCGGTGCTGACGACGGGATCGCGATCGCCGGGAGGGTGGAGGGGCAGGGTCCGCCGCTGGTCGTCGTCCCGGCAACCCCTTCGGATGGGTCACTGGAGTGGGGGCCACTGGCGCCCTACCTGACCGAGCACTTCACCTGCTTCGTGATGGACCGAAGCAGCCGCGCACGGACTGCCGAGGGGCAGGATCACTCACCCGAGCGGGTGGTGGGTGATGTCGTTTCGCTCATCGACAGCGTCGGTGAGCCGGTAGGGCTGGTCGGCAGCTCGTGGAGCGGGGTGCTGTCGCTTGGCGCAGCGCGCCGCACGTCGGCGGTCAGCGCGCTCGGTCTCTGGGAGCCCATGGTCATCGAGGTAGCCAGCGAACAGGACCGGGAACGCTTTGATCAGGCGATCGACGAGGTGGGGCGTCTGGTGGACGAAGGACGTCTCGTGGACGCCACCCGGACCTGGCAGGCGGCCAGCCGCATCGTCAGTGAGGAGCAGCTCGCCGCGGTCCCCGACGAGTTCTTCGAAGCGGTGGCGCCGGCCATGGCGATCCAGGTCGAGGAGTTCCGACAGGCTGGAGAGTCCCCCGGTCCCACGCCCACCGACCCGTCGGAGCTCGCCACGCTCAGCGTGCCGGTGCTGCTCCTGCACGGGGCCGAGTCGGTGCCGTTCTTCGTGAACGGTGTGGATCACGTAGCTGGACACGTGGCCGAGACGACGGTGCGCAGCATCCCCGGCGTCGGCCACGGGGGGTGGGTCTTCGCGCCGGAGGCAGTAGCCGCGGAACTCGCGGACTTCTTCACGACCGTGCTCGATCCGACGTAGGACCCCAACCAGTTCGCCGCCGCGGCCAGAGCCCCCGCTGAAGCACAGCGCCCCAGCAACGAGCACCCCGATCGCAGTCGCTCGCGAGACCGGTCGCGAGCGCCAGATCTAGACGGTCGCCGGCACCGGCTTCGTGGTCGCCCCTCGGCGGGCACCGGCCATCCGGTGCCGAGGCAGCAACAACGACCCGCCCGCTCGGGCCCCGGATGCCGGGATCGATTGCTAGCGTCCGACTCTCCGCGCCGCCGCCCGGCAGGTGCGTGAACAGGGGAGGAACGGATGCAGCTTGACGGCGCGGTCGCGATCGTGACGGGTTCGAGCTCCCCGGAGGGCGTGGGGGGCGAGACCGCGAAACTCCTCGCCGCCGGTGGTGCCCGGGTGGCGGTGAACTACGTGACCAACGCCGACGGGGCCGCCGAGGTCGCCGCCGCGTGTGAGGCCGCCGGCGGGGCGGCGACCGTGGTCCAGGGGGACGTCTCCGACGACGCCGACTGCCGGCGGATCGTCGCCGAGACCATCGAGGCGTTCGGTCGCCTCGACGCGGTGGTGAACAACGCCGCCACGACCCGGGCGACCCCATTGGCGGCCCTCGACGCCCTCGATGCCGACGAGTTCCACCGGGTGTTCGACGTCAACGTCGTCGGCGCTTACCAGATGGCACGTGCCGCCGCCGAGCACCTCCGCGCTGCCGGTGACGCCGCCGTGGTGAACATCTCGTCGACCGCCGGGATCCACGGCCGTGGCAGTTCGATCGCGTACGCGGTCTCGAAAGGGGCGTTGAACACGCTGACGAAGTCCCTGGCGCAGGTGCTGGCACCGCAGGTGCGGGTCAACGCCGTCTGCCCCGGGGGGATGCTCGGTGGGTGGACGCGCAAGATCCTCACCGAGGAGGAGTACGACCAGCGGGTGCGTGCCGCCGCCGAGGCCTACCCGCTGCACGCGGCTCCCTGGCCGTTGGACGTCGCCAAGGTCGCGGTGTGGCTCGTCGAGGGTGGGCACCTGATGACCGGCGAGCTCGTCCGGATGGACTCGGGTCAGCACCTGCCGTGACCGGGGCGTCGACGTCCGGGGCGCTCGGCCTCACCCGAAGCGTTCCTCCAGGATCGCGGCGGCGAGGTCGCCGCAGTCGCTCCCGGGGTTCGCGGCGGCTTCGGCCGGGATCTGCCGGAGCAGCTCGAGCCCGGTGAGGTCGGCGTCGAAGCGATCGGCGGTCTCGGAGACGCTGCGGACGACCTCGGCGAGGTCGTCGCGCGGTTGCTCGCAGTGCCCCTCGACCCCGTCGAGGGCGTCGGTGTAGGTCCGCAGCACTTCGGAGGAGGGGGGGGCGCCGTCGGCGATCGCCAGACGCAGCTCCGGAGCGTCGGCTTCGAGGGCGGCGTCGACGTCGGCGTCGCCGGAGCCCGACTCCGGTTCGGGGGTGAGCCCGAGCACGGTGGCGACCATCGCGGTGGCCAGGACGAGGGCGAACGCGCACCCGAGGGCGATCCCGAACGTCGTCCACCGCCCGGGCCCGGTAGGCGGGTCCTCGTCGGTGGCGATCTGGCGCCCCGTGTCCCACCCGACGACGGTGCTCGCCAGCCCGCCATCGGCCCAGCGGGAACGCCGGGCCCGTTCGCGCTGGGCGTGGGGGCTCGCGCGCCCGCCCTCGTCGTCGTACTCGCTCATCGCTGCCCACCTCCTGACGGGAAGGCCTGACGCGAAGGCCTGACGGGAAGGTACGTGACGACGCCCGTGGTGAGGGTCACGGGGGTGCTGAGGGAAGCGAAGCGTCGACGGCTGGGGTAAATTCCCGGCATGCCGAGCCCCACCCACCTGCCGACCCGGACCCCGAGCCGCGCGCCCGGACGGAGCCCGTCTCCGGTCGTGGAACCGGACCAGCGTCCGGACCCGTCGGTCGGGGACGGCGAGCACGACCGCTTCGCCCACTACGTCAGCAAGCGGGAACTCGAACGCTCCCGGCGTCGCGGAACCCCGGTGACGGCGTTGTGCGGGAAGCGTTGGCGCCCCGACGGTGACCCCAGTCAGTACCCGATGTGCCCGACGTGTGCGGAGCTCGCCGCGGACCGCATCGCCCGTTCGTTCGACGGCTGAGGCGGCCGGCGTCGTGGCCGGTGACGGAGGACGGGTGGCGGACCGTCGAGTCGAGGCGGTGATCTTCGACCTCGATGGTGTCCTCACCGACACCGCCGAGTATCACTACCTGGCGTGGCAGGCGATCGCCGACGAGGCCGGTCTCACCTTCGACCGGCGGGCCAACGAGGCGTTGCGGGGGCTTTCGCGCGAAGCCTCCCTGCGGGCCATCCTCGGCGACACCGAGCTCGACGCCGCCCGGTTCGCCGAACTGCTGGAGCGCAAGAACCGGCGGTACCTGCAGCTGCTGGCGTCGATGGGACCCGACGACCTCCTCGAGGGTGCCGCCGACCTCGTCGCCGAGGTCCGCCGTCGTGGTCGGCTCACCGCCGTGGGCTCCTCGTCACGGAACGCCCGGATGGTCCTCGAGCGCCTCGGGATCACCGACCAGTTCGACGCGATCGCTGACGGAGACAGCGCCGCGGCGGCGAAACCGGATCCCGGGATCTTCCTGGCCGCCGCTGCCGACCTCGGTGTCGCCCCACAGCGTTGCGTCGTCGTCGAGGACGCCGCCTCCGGGGTCGAGGCCGCTCACGCCGGGGGGATGCGCGCAGTGGGGATCGGGCCGGCTGACCGTGTCGGCGACGCCGAACTGCGCTTCGAGCGCACTGCCGACGTCGACGTCGATGCCCTGCTGGGCTGCTCGGGGCCCCCCGGGCGCTGCTGACGGGTGCCGAGCGCCCCTGGGCCGTGGACCGTCCAGGGGCGGGCGACGGGTGACGTGCCGGCCCCTGAACAACCCCGGGTATCGTCACGGTGATGCACACCGCAACTGGTGGGGGAGGCGATGGCGGACACCCTGGAACGTAACGTCGGACGCGCCGTGGTCGCGCTGGCCTGGGTGATCCCGGCAGGGGTGCTCGTCCAGGCGGCTCTGGCCGGCCAGGCCTGGTTCGTCACCCCGGCGTTGTTCGGGATGCACGGCGGGATCGGGCACGGCGTGCTGCTGATCGCCGCCCTGGTCATGACGTTCACGTTGCTGCTGCGCCTCGTCGGCCCGGCGGTGCTCGCGACCGGTCTGGTCCTCGGGCTCATCGCGCAGACGGGTCTGGGCTACGTCGGGCACCGCGCCGAGGCGCCCTTGGCGTCGTCGCTGCACATCCCGCTCGGGGTGGCGATCTTCGGGGCCGCGATCGTGCTGGCCCTGGCGGTGACCCGCCGCCAGCCCACCACCGGGGAGGTTGACAGCGACGGGGGAGACGAGCCCACCGAACGGGAGCCCACCGACGGAGACGACCTCACTCCTCGGTGACGAAGTCGATGAGCTCCTCGACCGCGCGGATCAGCGTCTGATCCAGGTCGCGCCAGGTGCGGACCCCGGTGCGGATCCGCCGCCACACCTCGTGGGTGTCGGCGAATCCCAGGCGGGCGGCGACCCCCTGCTTCCAGGGTTCGCCGCGGGGCACGTCGGGCCAGGCGGTGATCCCGACCGCCTCGGGGCGCACCGCGGCCCAGACGTCCACGAACGGGTGCCCGGTGACCAGGACGTGGGGGTCGGCGGCGGCCGCGGCGAGTCGACTCTCCTTGGTCCCGTCCAGCAGGTGGTCGAGGAGCACCCCCAGCCGGCGCTGAGGGGCGGGGCCGAACGCGCGTACCACGTCGACGAGGTCGTCGGCGCCGTCGAGGACCTCCACGACCACCCCCTCGGCCCTGAGGTCGTCGCCCCAGACCAGCTCGACGAGTTCGGCGTCGTGGATCCCCTCGACGAGGATCCGGCCGGCCCGGGCGGTTCGCGCCGGTGCGTCGATCGCGATCGAGCCGCTGTTGGTCACCGCCGCAGCCATGTCGGACGGGCTGTCGGGCGGACCGACCCCGCCGGTGGGGGCGGGCGGCGTGAGCTCGACCCGCTCGTCGTCGACGAAGAACCCCCCGGGGGTTCGGGAGAAGCGGCGGGTCCGGCCGCGTCGGTCCCGGAGCTCGACGTACCGTGCGGTGCAGGCGACGACCTCACCGACGAACGCGGCGCTGGCGACCTCGACGACCA
>SLDB01000050.1 GCA_007125475.1 Nitriliruptoraceae bacterium
AGGTGTGGGTCACCTCGTGGCCGGCGGCCGTCGCCCACCGCATCGCGCACGGCTCGGTGGCTTCGTCGTCGAGGACCTCGCCGGTGACGGCATCGAGGCGCACCTGCGTCCCGTCGGCGACGGCGGTGACCTCCCCCGGCGCGCTGTGCACCAGCCGGGCGCAGCACCGCATCGTGTCGGCGGCGTCGAACCGGTGGTGGAACCGGACCTCGCCGTTCGGGGCGAGCCCGACGACCATGGCCCGCGTCTCGCCACGGATCGAGGCGGAACGCTCCCGCCCGGAGCGCGCGAGGAACGACACCCACCCGCCGTCGGCGACCGCGACCGGTTCGAGGCGGAGCGAGCCGTGCAGGGCGGCGATGACCTCACCGTCGTCGGCGTCGCGCAGGATCTGCCCGAAGTTGTCCGCGGTGGCGACCCAGTCGCCGAGGACGTCGACCTCCCGGCCGGCGAGCGGGTCGTCGACCCACCGCACCCCGCCGGTGTCCGGGTCGAGGACGACGACGTCGCCGCCGCGGGCGGCGACCGCGATCGCGGCGGGTCCGATGTCGTGGACCTCCTCGATCCGCCGATCCCACCGCAGGCTCCCGTCGGTGAGCTCGCGGCTGGTCAGTCGGTCGGTCGAGCTGCTCGTCGAGCTGGACTCGATGAACACGACCCCGTCGAGGACGGTGACGCCGGTGAGCGAGCTCGCGTAGCTCTCGCGGCGGACCCACTGCACCTCGCCAGCTTCGTCGAACACCGCCAGGAGCCCGTCGGCGGCGACGAGCACGGTGTCGTCGGTGAGGAGGACCCGGGCATCTTCCATCGGTCGGCGCTCATCGAGCTCGAGGAGGGCGCCGAGGTCGTGCCGCCACGCCACCTCGGCACCGAGGTGCAGCGCGAGCCCGTCGTCGGAGGTGAGCACCGCGGCGCGGTCACCGTCGAGCGCGACGTCGCGGACCTCCTCGACGGCGTACCGCCACCGTTCGCAGCCACGTGGCCGGCATTCGAGGCGGTCCGGGTCGATCTGCCGGCGCAGCGCCTCGATCTCAGCCGGGTCGCGCTCACCGGCGGCTTCCGCGTCGCCGGCTCCGACCGCGACCGGGGTGGTGGCCGGGTCGTCGCCGATCCTCGGGGTGAGGGAGTCCAGGGAGGCGGCGGCGAACCCGATCACCACGAGGAACGCCACCGCCGGTGCCGCGGTGGTGACCAGCGCCGGGTGAGGTCGCCACGGTTGCCGCCACGGCAGCTGGGCCCCGCACCGGCCGCAGAAGCGTGCGGACGCGCGGCGCCACACGGCGTCGCACGCCTCGCACCGCACCTCGCGCCGCAGCACGTCGGTTCCTCGGTGGCCGTCGGGGGTGGCCGTCGGATCTCCCGGTGGTCAGCGTACGGGCGGTGACGGCGGCCGGCCGGGGCGAGATCGCGGCGGGCGACCCGGCCCTGGACAGATCATGGCCGGTGGCCGGCCGGGGTGAGATCGCGACCAGCGTCCGGCTGCGACCGGCGCCGGCGCCGGGGACTGACACGCGCGGGCTCCACACGTAGGGTCGTGGCCATGGACATCGTGGAGCTCTTTACCGACGGCTTCGGCCGGGTGCGCGACGGTGTGCTGGGCGTCACCGACGGGCTGGGTGCCGACGCGCTGAACTTCCGCCCCGACCCGGCGGCGAACTCGATCGCGTGGCTGGTGTGGCACCTCACCCGGGTGCAGGACGACCACCTCGCCGACCTGGCCGGACGCGAACAGGCCTGGACCGCCGAGGGCTTCTCGGAACGCTTCGCGCTGCCGTTCCCCGACCGCGACATCGGGTACGGCCACTCCTCGCAGGACGTCGCCGCCGTCGCCGTCGACGGCCCCGGGTTGCTCACCGACTACCACCTCGCCGTCGCCGCGCACACCCCCGATGATCTGACGACGGCGGTCGCGGCCGGGCTGGACCGGGTGATCGACGAGTCGTGGGACCCGCCGGTCACCGCCGGGGTGAGGTTGGTCAGCGTCCTCAACGACGTCACCCAGCACATCGGGCAGGCCGGCTACGTCCGCGGGCTCGCCGAGCGGCACGGCGGCTGAACCGGGTCTCGCACCGGCTGAACCGTCGGCCGGTCCGACCGATCCGTTCCCTGCTGCGGTCGAGCGGTTCGCCGCGAGGTCGGGCTCACAGCCAGCGGATCGCGGTGAGCATCACCCCGAGCATCGCCACCATCACCGCGATGTTCCCGGCGAGGTAGGTGCGGGACAGCGAGTGGTTGAGGTCCCGTAGCTCGCGGTGCATCTCGGCCCGCAGGCCCTGGACCTCGCCACCGACGTCGGCGATCTCCCGGTGCAGCTCGCCCCGGAGCGTGGCCATCTCCAGGCGCAGTTGGGTGCCGAGGTGATCCAGGTCCTGTTTCGTGGCGACGTCGCCCCACCCCGAAGGAGGGAGGTGACGCATCAGGTTGGTTGCCACGTCGGCTCCGAGGACCTCGTCGAGCCTGCGGTGCAGCTCGTGTCGTTCCCGCTCATCCACTGCCACAGTCTGCCACCTCGGATCGCGTTCGTGTCGGCGGACAGCGTCGCGCCACGATCGCGGCTCGTGATTTCGCCCCGATCGTTCCTGTGGACGCCGTCGGCGGGGTCAGCGTCCGGCGACGTCCTCCAGCGCCCGGGCGTGGACGGCGACGACGTCCTCGCCGGTGAGCACGAACCGCACCAGCCGGACGTGGGTGAGCTCGGGGGCGGCCTCGGCGACCGCGCGCACGGCCACCTCGGCGGCCGCCTCCATCGGGTAGCCGAACGCCCCGGTGGAGATCGCCGGGAACGCCACGGTGGCGAGCCGGTGCTCGTCGGCGATCCGCAGCGCGTTGCGGTAGCAGTCGGCCAGCAGCTCGTCGGACGGCTCGTCGACGCCGTAGACGGGGCCGAGGCAGTGGAGCACGTACGGGTTGGGAAGGTCGTGGCCGCCGCTGATCACGCACTCGCCGGGCCGGATCGGGGCCATCGGTCGGCACTCGGCGGCCAGCCCCGGCCCGGCGGCGCGGTGGATCGCCCCGGCGACCCCGCCGCCGGTCTCGAGCTGGGCGTTCGCGGCGTTGACGACCGCGTCGGCGTCGTGCTGGGCGGTGATGTCGCCGACCGTCAGCTCGACGGTGACGTCACCGAAGGTGTGCCGGTTCATCGTCACCTCCCGTCGTCGGTGGGTGCGGTGCTCTCGGTGGTGTCGGTGCGCTCGCGGGGTCCGGCGACGCCACCGGCGCCGTCGGTGTCGTCGCCGTCGAAGGCGGCGCGGCGGACCGACTCGCTCAGGGTGTGCAGCGCGTCGCTGATCACCGGCACCGGCGGATCGTCGAGGTAGGGCGGGGTGCGCCAGCCCTCCGGCAGGGTGGCGAGCTCGTCGGTGACTCGTTTGCGCACCACCTCGCGGTCGAACGGCTCGGTGAGGCGCTCGCCGTCGCGCCACACCACCGACAGCAGCCCGCGGCGGCCGTCGCCCGGGGTGTCGCCACCGGGTGCAGCGCCCGGCCCACCCGGACCGGGACCGTCACCGGTGCCGGTGCCGGTGCCGGGGACGGCGCGGTGCGCGGTGGCGACGTCGAGGACGTCGTCGTCCGGGCCGGCGCCGCGCCAGACCTGCTTGCGCCCCGGGAGCGTCGACTTCACGCCGCTGAACTTCGCCACCGGCCTCCCGTCGTACTCGACGAGCTTGTAGACGACGTCGAGCGCGGGGTAGTCCTTGGAGACGGTGAGCGCGGTGCCGAGCCCGAACGCGTCGATCGGGGCGCCGGTGGACAGCAACTCCTGCATCGTGAACTCGTCGAGCCCCCCGGAGGCGACGATGGCCGCGTCGTCGAACCCGGCGTCGTCGAGGAGTCGGCGAGCCTCGACCGCCAGCGCGGACAGGTCGCCGGAGTCCAGCCGCACCCCCCGCAGACGGACGCCGGTGCGCCGGGCCGCCTCGATCGCCCGGCGCACCCCGGTGGGGGTGTCGTAGGTGTCGACCAGCAGCGTGCTGTTGTCCGGGTGGTCGGCGGCGAACGTCGTCAGCGCCTCGACCTCGTCGGTGAACGCCTGCACGAACGAGTGCGCCATCGTCCCGGTCACCGGAACCCCGTGCCGCCGGCCTGCCTCGACGTTGCTGGTGGCGAACCCGCCGCCGAGGTAGGCGGCGAGCGCCGCCTCGACCCCGCTCTCCAGCCCGTGGGCGCGGCGCAACCCGAAGTCGGCCAGGGCCCGGTCGCCGGCGACCAGCGCACACCGGGCCGCCTTGGTGGCGATCAACGTCGGGTAGTGCACGAGGTTCATCACCGCCGTCTCCAGCAGCTGGGCGATCGGCAGGGGGGCGGTGACCTCCAGGATCGGTTCCTGCCCGAGGACGACGGTGCCGTCGGGGACGGCGCGGACCTCGCCGGTTGGGTGCAGCTCGGCGAACGCCTCGCGCAGCTGCGGCTCCACCCCGAGGCGCTCGAGCTCGTCGAGCTCGGCCGGCCCGAAGGTGAAGCCGTCGAGGAGCTCGAGGACCCGGTGCACGCCGAGGGCGACGTACCAGGGTCGTTCGGCTGTGGGGCGGACGAAGAGGCTGAACGTCGCCGGCTGCGTCATGCCGTGTCGCAGGTAGGAGGCGGCCATCCGGATCTCGTAGAGGTCGGTGTACAGCCCGAGCCCCGAGCGGGTGCCGTCGGATCCTGCGGTGTGCCCGGTCATCGTCGACGCCCTCCCGACCGCGTGCGATCCCGCGTGCGGTCTCGCCCAGGACGATACCGCCGTGCCGCGGCCGGCCCCGGGGACGCCGATCGGGGCTCGGGACCGCCGCTTCAGCCCGAGCGTTGCGCTGCCGATACGTCGGGTAGCGACGTCCCGGCTCGGGCCGGACGCCCGAGCCCCGGGACCTGACCATGCCGACGACCCTCCGCCGCCTCTCCGCTGCGCTCAGCCTGGCGGTCGTCGCCTCGGTCACCGTGGCGGCCTCGCCGGTCGGCGCCGACACCGGGCCGGTACGGCTGCTGGTGACCTCTGAGGCCTCCGCCGACGACGGCTTCGCCCTCGCCGGGGTCCCCGGCGCCGAACGCGTGGGACCCGCCGACGCCGCTACCGCCGACGCCGCCACCGGCGACGCGCCGTTCGGCGTGGACGTCCTCGAGGTGCGTGACCACCCGACCGCGGTCACCGTCGCCGCCGCGCTGCGGTCCCGCCCCGGCGTCCTCG
>SLDB01000364.1 GCA_007125475.1 Nitriliruptoraceae bacterium
AGGAGTACGCCCGCGTGTCGAACTTCAGGTGCATGAACCAACCGGCGATGTAGAGGAACTTCACCGACATCAGGACGATCAGCAGCGGGATCGCGATCACCCCGAAGTCGAAGAAGTACGTCGAGACCTCCAGCGCCGTGAGCACCGCGAGGACGGCCGCGATGTTGACGTAGTCGCGCGGGGAGGGGTGGAAGCCGTGGTCGTCGGCTCCGTGCGAGGTGTCCTCGAGGGTGTCGGTGCTCATCGTGTCCGTCTCCGCAGGGGTGGTGGTCGCTGGCGGGTGTGGGCTCAGCCCAGGACCGCGATCTCGGGGATGAGGTAGACGACGGTGAAGATCACGACCCAGACGATGTCGACGAAGTGCCAGTACAGCCCGATCATCTCGGTCTTGAGGTGCTGGCCGGGCTTGACCTTCCCGGTGAGCGAGAACGTGTACAGGCTCAGCAGCAGGACGATCCCGATGAAGACGTGCGCCCCGTGGAAGCCGGTGAGGACGTAGAACGACGAGGCGAACGGCGAGGTCGTCAACGTCAGGCCCTCGCGGACGAAGACGTTGAACTCGAAGACCTGACCGCCGAGGAACACCATGCCCTGACCAGCCGTGGCCAGGATCCACATCCGCATCCGGCGCAGGTCGCCCTGGGTGTGGGCGTGGTGGGCGAGCACCATCGTCAACGAGCTCATGAGGAGCACGAACGAGCTGATCGAGGTGAACGGGATGTCGAAGATCTCGACCCCCGGGCCGCCCGCCGTCGTGGTCAGGTAGAGCAGGTAGGCGGCGACGAACGCCCCGAAGAACAGGAACTCGGAGCCGAGGAACGTCCAGATCCCCAGCTTGCGATGGTCGACCCCCATCGTCGTGCTCTCTACGCCTGCGGCCACGTGCCTGCCTTCCTCGAGCTCTGACGCGCGCTGCGTCTCGGACTCACCGGGTGGGTGTCAGCGCACGGCGGCGGTCGCCGGCGTGGGTGCGTCCTCGGGTTCGTCGTCGTCACCTTCCGCGACCGGCTCGTTGATCCATCCGAACACCCCGACCACCAGCCACAGCAATCCCAGCCCGAACAGCCACGGGTTGGCGTAGACCATCCCGTACCCGGCGGGGAAGAAGCCCAACGTCTGGACCAACGGCCAGTAGGAGGGGTCGGGCATGTGGATGTGCTCACCGTCGGCGCCGTCACCGTGCCCGGCGTCGCCTGCCGAACCGTCGGTGTCGCGGTCGCCGGATCCCGACCCGTCCTCGGGGACGTGGTCCTCGGAGGCCCCGGCCGGGACCGCGACGGCACGGCCGGCATCGTCCTCGGCGTACTTACGGTGCCAGAACTCGTCGCGCTGGGTCACCGTCGGGATCGCGTAGAAGTTGACGTGCGGTGTGGGCGACTCGGTGAGCCACTCCAAGGTCCGGGCATCCCATGGGTCCTGACCCGCGATCTGGCCCTTGCGCACACTGGTGACCAGGTTGTAGAGGAACACCAGCGCCGAGCCGGTGATCACCAGCACCCCGATCGAACTGATGAGGTTGTAGAGCTCGACGGTGCCGCCGAGCTCGGCCGGCAGGACCGCGGTGCGCCGTGGCTGGCCGAGCAGCCCCGACATGTGCATCGGCCCGAACACGAGGTTGAACCCCAGCAACCACGTCCAGAAGTGGACCTTGCCGAGGCCCTCGTTCATCAGGCGGCCGGTGACCTTCGGGAACCAGAAGTAGACCCCGGCGATCAGGCCGAACAACGCCCCACCGAAGAGTACGTAGTGGAAGTGGGCCACGACGAAGTAGGTGTCGTGCTGCTGGGCGTTGTGCGGGACGATGGCGTGCATCACCCCGGAGAGCCCGCCGATCACGAACATCGACACGAAGCCGATCGAGAACAGCATGGGGGTGTGGAAGCGGAGCTTGCCGCCCCACATCGTGAACACCCAGTTGAAGATCTTGATCCCGGTCGGCACCGCGATGAACATCGTCGTGAGACCGAACGCCGAGCGAGCCACCGGACCGAGCGCGGTGGTGAACATGTGGTGGGCCCACACCCCGAACCCGATGAACCCGATCGCGGCACCGGCGAACACCACCGCGGCGTAACCGAACAGCGGCTTGCGGGAGCCGACCGGCAGGATCTCGGAGACGATCCCCATCGCCGGCAGGATCATGATGTAGACCTCGGGGTGGCCGAAGAGCCAGAAGAGGTGCTGGTAGAGCATCGGGTCGCCGCCGGTGGCGGGGTCGAAGAACTGGGCGCCGAAGCTGATGTCCGCCAGGAGCATGAACAACGCGACCGCGATGATCGGCATCGCGAAGAGCACCAGGAAGTTGGTGACCAACGACATCCAGATGAACACCGGCATGCGCATGAACGTCATGCCGGGGGCGCGCATGTTCAGGATCGTGACGATGAAGTTCACGGCAGCGGCGAGCGAGCTCACCCCCAGGATGTTCAGCCCGACGGCGTAGAACCCCATGTTGGAGACGGCTTCGGTCGAGATCGGCGGGTACCCGACCCAGGAGGCGTTCGGGGCCCCGCCCAGCAGGAACGAGCTGTAGAGGAAGATCCCACCGAAGAGGTAGACCCAGTAGCTGAACGCGTTCAGCCGGGGGAACGCCACGTCCCGGGCGCCGATCATCAACGGGATGAGGTAGTTGAAGAACGCCGCCGACAACGGCATCACGACGAGGAACACCATCGTGATGCCGTGCATCGTGAAGACCTGGTTGTAGATCTCCTCGGTCAGCGGGGTCTGCTCGGCCTGCGCGAGCTGCCAGCGGATCAGACCGGACTCGATCCCCCCGAGGGTGAAGAACACCAGCACCGTGATGAAGTACATCACGCCGATGCGCTTGTGGTCAGTGGTGGTCAACCAGCTGACCAGCCCCTTGTCGGACGACGGACGCCCGCTGTATCGGGTCTTCTCCGCGGTGTTGCTCATTTCGCGGTGTCTCCTTGCCGGCACCGTGACGGTGCGGTGTCGGCGTCGCCCTCAGGCCGCCGTGGCACGTCGGGTCACTGCAGGGTGAGCAGGTACGCCACGAGGGCGTCGAGCTCGTCGTCGGTGAGGTCGAGGTCCGGCATCCCGATGCCGTTGACCTCGTACTGCATCGGCTTGATCGAGTTCGGGTCGGCGAGCCACTGACGCAGCGTCTCCTCGTCGAGGTCGACGATCGCGCCGGCGAACTCGTCCCGGCTCATCAGGTGCGTGAGATCGGGGCCCTGGCTGGGGCTGCGCGCACCGTCGCCCTCCCACACCTGGTGGCACGCGGCACACGACTGTCGGTCACCGAGGTCGTGGAACAGCTCCCGGCCCTCGGCCTCGGGCCCGCCGTCGGGGACCTCGGCCGGCGTGGACTGCTCCTCGACCCACTGGTCGAAATCGGCGGCCTCCATCGCGTGGACCCGCGCCCGCATGTTGACGTGCGACAGCCCGCAGTACTCGGCGCACTGCCCGAGGTAGGTCCCGGGCTCGTCGGCCTGCATGTTCAGGAACGTCGTGTGGTTCGGCAGGAGGTCCTGCTTCCCCGCCAGCGCCGGGATCCAGAACGAGTGGATCACGGCGCTGTCCTGCGAGTGCCCCGGGTCACCGGCGATCATCTCGAGTCGGACCGGGGTGTCGGTGGGGATAACCATCTCGTTCGCGGTGTAGACATCGAAATCGGGGTAGTAGTACTCGAACCACCACCGGTGTCCGATCACCTCCACAACGAGGTGCTCGTCCTCGGGCTCCTCCATCGTCGAGAAGATCATCTGCACGGTCGGGACCGCGATCACCGCGAGGATCACCGCCGGGATCATCGTCCAGACGATCTCGAGCTTGGTGTTGCCGTGGACCTGCACCGGCAGGGAGCCGTCGTCGTCCTTCCGGGTCCGGAACTTGACCACCGAGTAGATGATCAACCCCTGGACGAAGACGAACACGACCAGGGCGATCACCGTGACGATGACGATGAGGTCGTGCGGGTCCTGGGCGTACGGACCGGCCGGCGACAGGGCGGACTGGTCACCGCTGCAGCCGGCGAGGACGAGGGCGGTGGCCAGGAGGAGGCCCGTGCTCCGGCGTCGTGGGCGACGCGACTCGTGATGCTCGCGCAACGTGACGTCTCCTCATGGGTCGGGCCGGTCGGTGCCTGGCCCGGCTCGTCGTCGACGGGTCTCGAATTACTCGCCGCGGTTCCGGCGTCGCGGCGTCACGCACGTCGGAATCAGCCCGGTGGGACCTGTCCGCCGTCCTCCTGCCGAGCTCCGCGGTCGGTGCCGGAGGCGGTGACGGTTCCCCCGCATCCGGCACGCCGTGACTCGCGGAGTGCCGACGGACCACGCTCGGCCCACCTCGCGGCCGGATAGTAGCCGTTCGGACCCGGTGAGGCCGAACCGTCGACGTCGACTCACGGTTCCCACCGGAACGTCCGCGACGCCAGCGCCACGGCTGCCGCGCCCCAGGCGGCGACCGTCGCCGCTTCGGCGACGGCGAGCCCCCCACCGTCGAACGCGACGCGCAACGCCTCACCCAGGGCACCCACGGGGAGCACCCGACCGACCGCCGCCATCACCTCCGGGAGCGCCGCAGCGTCGAACGTCACCCCGCTGACGACGAGGAGGACGAGGAACACCGCGTTGGACGCCGCCAGCGTGGCCTCGGCGCGCAACGTCCCCGCCATCAGCAGCCCCAGCGCGGTGAACGTCACCGCGCCCAGCACCATCAGCGACGGCCCCAACAACGCGCCGCCGGACGGCGTCCACCCCAGCACCGTGAGCGCGATCACGACCACGAGCACGGTCTGGACCCCGAGGACCGCGGCGACCGCCAGACCCTTGGCCACCAGAAACGCTGCCCGCGGCAGCGGGGTACCGCCGAGGCGCTTGAGCACCGCGTACTTCCGTTCGAACCCGGTCTGGATCGCCACCGCGACGAGACCCGTCGCCGCCACCGAGATCGCCAGCACCCCCGGGACGAGGAACGCCACGGCCGGACCGTCACCGGTCGGCAGGACGTCGACGCGGGAGAAGAACACCAGGATCCCCACCGGGATCCCCAGGATCACCACCAGGCTCTCGGGGGCACGCAGCAGCAGCCGCAGCTCCAGCGACGCCTGGGCCGCGATCGCCCGGGCATACGGGGTCCGTCGCTCGACGTCGGTCCTCACGGCGCCACCCGGTTGCCGCGCGCCGCCCGGCGAC
>SLDB01000065.1 GCA_007125475.1 Nitriliruptoraceae bacterium
CTGGTCGGGGAGTGGTGGCTCGAGCACCGCAACCTGCCGCGGGAACGCGTCGCCGCCCACGTGGTGAACCTGTTGTGGAACGGGTTGCGCGGCCTGGAATCGCAACCCCCGCCGACCGCCGCAGCCCCCCCGCGCCCCGCGGGCGAGCCGGACGCCGAGGCGCCGGGCGGGCCGACGGAGCCGACGCCGGATGCCGCCATTGAGGATCCGATGGTCCCCGGTACCTCGACACAGGAGGCCACGTGAGCCCGCAGCCACTCGTCCCCCGGATGCGGGGGTTCGGCACGACGATCTTCGATGAGATGTCGAAGCTCGCCCGGGACAACGACGCCGTGAACCTCGGGCAGGGGTTCCCGGACACCTCGCCGCCGGCCGCCGTGCTGCGGGCCGCGCAGCAGGCGATGGACGCCGGGGAGAACCAGTACCCGCCGGGCCCCGGGATCCCGTCGTTGCGCCGGGCCGTCGCCGAACACCAGCAACGGTTCCACGGGCTTGGGTACGACCCTGATACCGAGGTGACGGTGACGTTCGGCGCGACCGAGGCGCTGGCCTCCAGCATCCTCGCCCTGTGCGACGCGGGCGACGAGGTGCTGGTCCTCGAGCCGGCGTACGACTCCTACCCCGCGGTGATCGCGCTCGCCGGGGCGGTCGAACGCCGTGTCCCGCTGGAGCCACCGGCGATGGGGGAGACCCCGACCCCGGCCACCGGCACCGCCACCCCCACCCCCGCGTCGACCGGGTGGCGCCTCGACGTCGACCGCCTCGCCGCCGCGGTCGGCCCCCGCACCCGGGTGCTGGTGCTGAACACGCCGCACAACCCGACCGGCACGGTGCTCGACGCCGACACGCTGCAGGCCGTCGCCGAGGTGTGCGTCGAGCACGACCTGACGGTGATCACCGACGAGGTATACGAGCACCTGGTGTACGACGGGGTGCACACCCCGATCGCCACCTTCCCGGGGATGCGTGAGCGCACGGTGACGATCTCGAGCGCGGGGAAGACGTTCTCGTGCACCGGGTGGAAGGTCGGCTGGGCGTGCGCGCCCGGCGAGCTCACCACCGCGCTGCGGACCACCAAGCAGTTCCTCTCGTACGCTGGCGGAGCACCGCTGCAACACGGCATCGCCACGGCGCTCGGGCTCGGTGACGACGTCTACGCCGAGGTGGCCGACGTCCACCGCCAACGGCGCGACCTGCTGGTCGACGGCCTCGCGGGCGTGGGCCTGCCGGTGACCCGCTCGGCGGCGACGTACTTCGTCACCGCCGACGTCACCCCTCTCGGGTTCGACGACGGCGAGGCGTTCTGCCGCTGGGCGCCGGAGGGGATCGGGGTCGCGGCCGTGCCGGTCAGCGCGTTCGTCCGTGACGCCGAGGCGGTCCGGTCGTTGGTGCGCTTCGCGGTGTGCAAGCGCGACGAGGTGCTGCGGGAGGGTGTGCGACGACTCGGCACACTGGTCGGGGTCGTACCCGGCGAGGAGTCGGCATGAGGGTCGCCGTCGTGCAGCACGACGTGGTGTGGGAGGACCGGGACGCCACCCTGGCGGCGCTGCGCCCCCAGGTGGAGGCCGCTGTCGCCGGCGGGGCGCGCATGGTGGTCCTCGCCGAGATGTTCGCCGTCGGGTTCTCGATGAACGTCGAGCACACTGCCGAGGCCGAGGACGGCCCGACGGTGGCGTGGATGCGGGCGATCGCGGCGGAGCACGACGTGTGGGTCACCGGGTCGGTGCCGATGCATCCACGGGCCGATGCCGCCGACCGGGTCCGGCCGACGAACGCGTTGATCCTGGCGGGCCCGTCCGGGGAGCACCTGCGCTACGACAAGCTGCACCCGTTCTCCTACGCCGGCGAGGACGAGGTGTTCCAACCCGGCACCACACCGGCGGTGACCACCGTCGACGGCGTCCGGATCGGGTTGTCGGTGTGTTACGACCTGCGGTTCGCGAACCTCTACTGGCATCGTGCGGCCGAGGTCGACGCCGAGGTGATCGTGGCCAGTTGGCCCGGGGCACGTCGGGCGCACTGGCGGGCGCTGCTGGACGCCCGGGCGATCGAGAACCAGGTCTACGTCGTCGCCGCGAACCGTGTCGGCGAAGGCGGCGGGCTGAGCTACACCGGTGACAGCCGGATCGTCGACCCGATGGGGGAGGTGGTCGCCTCCGCCGCCCACCAACAGACGCTCCTGTTCGCCGACGTCGACCCCGCCGTGGTCCGTGACGTCCGCGCGCGCTTCCCGTTCGCGCTGGATCGACGCACCGACCTGGGACCGGCGTGAACCGCCCACACCCCCGGGTGGCGCTGGTCACCGGCGACGTCGACCGTGCCGCCGCCGAGCACCTCGACGCCCCGCTCGCCGCGGCGCTGGCCGCACGGGGCGCCGAGGTCGTCACCCCGTCATGGAGGGACGCCGCGGTGTCGTGGAGCTCGTTCGACGCCGCGGTGGTGCGCACCGCCTGGGACTACCCGTCGGACCGTGAGGCCTTCGTGTCGTGGGCGGTGGCCACCGGTGAGGTGACCCGACTGTTCAACCCGCCCGACGTGCTGCGATGGAACACCCACAAGGGCTACCTGCTGGAGCTCGAGGACCGTGGTGCGCCGGTGGTGCCCACCGCGTGGCTGGGGGCCGGTGACGAGGTGGACCTCGCCGCGCTCCTGCGGTCCCGCGGCTGGTCGCAGGTGGTGATCAAGCCGGCGGTGGGGGTCGGCTCGCAGGGTGTGCTCTCCGTGGCCGACGACGGTCGACGGGCGGCGGTCGACGGTGCGGGCCAGCGCCACCTCGACGCCCTGTTGGCCGCCGGCGACGCGCTCGTACAGCCCTACCTCGACGGTGTCGCCGACGGGGAGCTGTCTGTCGTGGTCGTCGACGGCGAGCCGAGTCACGCGGTGCGCAAGCTCCCGGCGACGGGGGAGTTCCGGGTGCAGCCGCAGTACGGTGGTACCAGCCGGCCGGAGGTCCTGGACCGCGACATCGCCGCGTTGGCATGGTGGGTGGTCGAGGCCGTCGGCACACCGTTGCTGCTGGCGCGCGTCGACCTGATCACCGATCCGTCCGGGACCCCGCAGCTCTCCGAACTGGAGGCGACCGAACCCGACCTCCTCCTGCACGCCGCACCGCAGGCCGCCGGTCGGATAGCCGACGCGGTGCTATCCGGTGCCCGCACGTGAGCTGACGTACGCCGGCTCGGCCGCGGCCCGCTCGATCCGCGCAATCGTCACCATGTCCAGTACCACGAGGAGTGTCCCCGATGTCCAGGATCGCGATCACCGGTTCCACCGGTCTGCTCGGTGAGGCGCTGGGCGCCTCACTCACCGAAGACGGCCACACCGTCGTCCGGGTCGTCCGCGACGCCACCGACCTGGGTGACGACTCGGTCCTGTGGAACCCGGCCGCTGGCGAGATCGATGCGTCCGGCCTCGAGGGAGTCGACGCGGTCGTCCACCTCGCGGCAGCGCCGATCCGTGGTACGCGTTGGCCACCGGCTCAGGTGCAGCGGCGACAGATCTACGAGTCCCGGGTCGTCGGTACGACGCTGCTCGCCAAGACCCTCGCCGGTCTCAGCGAGCCGCCCGGGGTGTTCGTCTCCGCCTCGGCGGTCGGCTACTACGGTGACCGTGGGGACGAGGTTCTCACCGAGGATTCCGGTCCGGGTGACGACTTCCTCGCCGAGGCGTGCGCGGCGTGGGAGGGCTCGACGAAGCCGGCGGCGAGCGCCGGCATCCGCACCGTGCTGGCGCGCACCGGAGTGGTGATCGCCGACGGCGGGCCGCTCATCGACAAGGTGAAGATCCCGTTCAAGCTCGGTGTGGGGGGCCGTGTGGGTGACGGTCGGCAGTACGTGCCGTGGATCTCCCTGCATGACCACGTGCAGGCGATGCGGATGCTCCTCGACAGCGAGCTGTCGGGTCCGGTGAACCTCGTGGCTCCGGAGCCGGTCACGAACGCCGAGCTGACGCGGGCGATCGGGTCCGTGGTGCGCCGGCCGACGGTGATGCCGATCCCGCTGGTGATGATGCGCCTGCTCTACGGCGAGATCGGGGAGATGCTGGCGGCTACCAGCGCGCGGGTGGTGCCGCGACGACTCCTCGACGCAGGGTTCACGTACTCCGTCACCGACATCCGCGAGGCGCTCGCGATCGCCCTGGACCGCGCCGCCTGACGCCGGCGACGTCCGGTGGGCCGCGCGGTCAGCCGGCGTCGGGGATCGGTCCGGCCACGTCGAGGACGTCGCCGACCTGCACCACCCCCGGTTGATGGATCCGGGTCCGCAGCCCGCCACGGTTCAGCAGCGCCCGCATCACCGGTTTGCCGGTGACTTCCTCGAGGTGGGCGCAGGGCGTGCAGAGGTCGACGACGTCGAAGGCGGCCGAACCGACCCGCACCCGCAGGCCGACGAGCTCGTTGAGGTCGATACCACGGGTGACGATGTTGCGGCGCGATTCGTGTGGTTCGAACACGACCCCGGCCTCGTCGGCCGCGGCGGCGACCGCCTCCTCGGCGATGAAGGTGACCTCACGGCCGCCGTCCTCGCGTGGCCGGGCCGAGTAGAACCCGGTGCCACGCAGGTAACGGTCGGCGTCGAGCCCGGCACCGGCGACCGCGGCGACCTCGTCGACGCCGCGCATCGGTTGGCCGGCACCGTCGGTGATGTAGATGCCGGTGACGACTCCGGTGCCGTTGCTGGGGTCAGGCTGCATCGTGCGCCTCGTCGGCCGCGTCGGGGGACGGCCGATCCTGCCACGTGGCCGGGGTGTGACCAAGCTTCAGGCACTGGCCTCCCGGATCGCGCCCAGCGGGTGGAACGTGTCGCCGAGGCGGATCTCGCCGGTCTCGACGATCCGGCACCGGATCCCGCCGGCATCCAGGAGGTGACGCATCACCGGCTTGCCGCTGAGCTCCTCGAGCCAGGTGCAGGGCAGGCAGGGCGCGACGGCCTCGATCACGGCGCCCCCGACGCGGAAACGGGTGCCGACGAGTTCGTTGAGGTCGACGCCGGTGGTGGGGATGTTCCGGCGGGACTCGATCGGCGAGAAGTCGGTCCCGGTGGCTTCGGCTGCCGCGGCGATCGCCTCCGAGGCGATGAAGGTGACCTCGCGACCCCGGTCCTCGCGGAGGCGGTCCGAGAAGCTCCCGATCCGGTTCGCGTACCGGTCGCCTTCCA
>SLDB01000373.1 GCA_007125475.1 Nitriliruptoraceae bacterium
GCCGTGGCCGAAGAGCTCAGGCGTGGCGGCCCGTCGCGCTGGTGACGACCTCGAAGCCCCAGAGCTCGGAGCCGGTCGCGGCCGGACCTCCCTGGGCACCGGAGCCGTGCGCGCCGGAGCCGTGCGCGCCGGAGCCGTGCCCGCCCGAGCCGTGCCCGCCCGAGCCGTGCCCGCCGGAATCAGGAGCACCGGAGCCGTGCGCGCCGGGGGCGTGAGCATCCGTGTCCGCGGTGCCCTCGTCGGCATCATCGGACGATCCAGACTGGGCATGCCCCTTGCGGAAAGCATCGGAGTTCAACCAGGCCTGGAACGCGGCATCGTCACGCCAACGGGTGACGACCAGGTAACGGTCGGTGCCTTCGGTCGGTCGCAACAACTCGAAGGACTCGAAACCGTCGACGTGCTCGACCTCCCCGGCGCGTGCCGCGAAGCGCTCCTCCAGCACCTCGCCGCGGCCCTCGGGGACCTCGATGACGTTGATCTTGACCACGGACATCGCGGTACCTCTCCTCGGCCGGTCGATCTGGGTGAGTCAGACGGTTCGGGTGAGCCATACGGGGCAGGTCGGCCATATGGGCCGGGTAGGCCGGGTAGGCCGGGTGGGTCGCACGTAGCGGGTGGGTCGCACGTAGCGGGTGGGTCGCACGTAGCGGGTGGGGCGCAGGTAGCGGACCGCCGGCGTGCGGCAACCACGGGGCCCGACGACCCCGCCCGACGACCCGGCCCGACGACTCGGTCCGGGTGATGTCAGGGCACCTTCACCGGTGGTGAGGCTATCGAGCCAGGTCGGCGAGCCGCCTCCCACGCCCACCCGGCCGTCCTCCGGCACCGACCCGGCCGCCCCCCGGTGCACCCCGAGGCATCGCCCCGCGAGCCGACGGCGCCGGCGCCATCGAGCCGACGGCGTAGGCTCGCGGCGGGCACCGCCGTTGTCCCCGACCGACCCGGCCGTCGAGCAGGTTCGGTCACCGGTGACCCGACGGCTCCCCGGAGGCAGACGTGGCGACACGCATCCCCGATCGGCGGGAGAACGCCCGCCGGTTCGCCGAGCTCGAAGGCCCCCACCGACGAGCGATCATCCGCACGGTGAACCGTGGCCGCGCCGCCGAGGGCAAGCGTGACGCTGTGATCGCGATCGGCGTCGCCCGCCGTCAACAGCGGTTCTGGCGCCGGGCGTGGCTGATCGCCCCCGTCCTGGGGGTGGTCCAGGCGTTCACCATCGACCCCCTCGTCGCGCTGCTCAACGCCGCCGTCGCCGGCGGGGCGCTGGGCACCATGGCGTGGTGGTTCTGGTCCCGTGCCAGGCGCGCCGAACGCGCGAACCTCCTCGCGGTCGGTGCACGCGTCGCTGACGACGACACCGCCCAACGGGGGTTGTTCGCCCGGCTCACCGGACGCGGTGCGGCATCGACCGACGCCGCCCCGCCGCCCCGTCGGCCGGGGGGCAGCACGCGTGAGCGGGCCAGCAAGGGGGGTGGTGACGGCGGCAAGGGCGGTGATGACGGTGGCCGTGATCCTCGGCGCTGGTGGCGCCTCGACCGACGCAGCTGGCGGCGGGACGGCGGTCGAGGCGGGGAAGGCGGCCCGCGCGGCGACGGCGGGGGCCAGGGAGGCCGGCACCGCGGGGGCCACCTCCCCGGTACCGGCAGCGGGGGCCACCTCCCGGGGGCCAGCGGCGGAGATGACCCGCGAACCGGTGACCCCGATACCGACGACACCGCTGCGGAAGGTGGGGCCGGAGACCTCGAGGAGGACCGTGGCCCCGGCCGCGGGCAGCCAACGGCCCGCACCCCGGGTCGCGCCCCCTACCGCCCGCGGGGGAACAAGCGGCGGCGCTGACGCCGCATCCACCGGGTGGCTGGTCCGCTCACCGCAAGCTCACCCGCAAGCTCACCCGCCGAATCACCCGCCGAGTCACGCGTCGAGCTCGGCCAGCACCTCGCGGGCGACCTCGGTGACGCGATCGGCGGTGAACCCGAACTCCTCGAAGAGGCGCCCTGCCGGCGCGGAGGCACCGAAACGGTCCAGCCCGATCACCGCACCGGCGTCGCCGACGAACCGGTCCCAGCCGAACGTCGTGGCCGCCTCGACGGCGACCCGTGCCCGACAGCTCACCGGCAGCACCGTGTCACGGTAGGCGGCGTCCTGGGCGAGGAAGCGTTCGGTCGAGGGCATCGACACCACCCGCACGGCGACGCCGTCCTCGGCGAGGTGCTCGGCGGCGGCGAGGCAGAGCTGCACCTCCGAGCCCGTACCGATGAGGATCAGGGCCGGGTCCCCGCGGACACCGAAGTCCCGCAGGACGTAGGCGCCACGGTCGACGGCGTCGACCGGCTTGTCGCCGAGCGGCGGCAGCCCCTGGCGGGTGAGCGCCAGTACGGAGGGACCGTCGGCCTGCAGCGCGGCACGCCACGCCCCGACGACCTCGTCACCGTCGGCCGGTCGTAGGACGGTGAGCCCGGGGATCGCCCGGAGGCTGGCGAGGTGCTCGACGGGCTGATGGGTCGGACCGTCCTCGCCCAGCCCGATCGAGTCATGCGTCATCACGTACACCACCCGCTGACCCATCAGCGCCGAGAGCCGGATCGCCGGTCGGCAGTAGTCGGTGAACACCAGGAACGAGGCGACGTACGGGATCACCCCGCCGTGCAACGCCATCCCGTTCGCGATCGAGGCCATGGCGTGTTCACGCACCCCGAACCGCAGGTTGCGTCCGAGCCGGCCGGCACCCTCCCCGTCACCGGCACCGGGGGCGGCGAAGTCGCCACCGCCGACGACGTCGGTGTTGTTCGAGCCGGCCAGGTCGGCCGAGCCGCCGAACAACTCCGGGACGGCGTCGGCGATCGCGTTGATCACCGCACCGGAGTGCTTGCGGGTCGCCGCCTCACCGTCGAGGGTGGGCAACGACGCCTCCCAGTCGTCGGGGAGCCGACCCTGCACCACCCGACGTTCGAACTCCGCCGCCTCGCCGGGGAACGCCTCGCGGTAGGCGTCGAACCGCTCGGTCCAGGCGGTGTGCAGCCGGGTGCCCCGGGCGCGACCGTCGACGTGCGCACGGACCTCGTCGGGGACGGTGAACGGCTCGTGGGGCCAGTCGTAGGTGGCCTTGGTCGCGGCGACCTCGTCGTCGCCGAGGGGGGCGCCGTGCGCGTCGGCGGTCCCGGCCTTGGTGGGGGCGCCGAACCCGATCACGGTCCGTACCGCGATCAGCGACGGACGCTCGTCAGCGTCGGCAGCGGTGATCGCCGCCCGGAGCGCGTCCAGGTCGTTGCCGTCGACGACCCGCTGGGTGTGCCAGCCGTACGCATCGAAACGGGCCAGGACGTCCTCGCTGAACGCCTTGCTGGTGGACCCGTCGATCGTGATCTGGTTGTCGTCGTAGAGGTAGGTGAGCCGCCCCAGCCGCAGATGGCCGGCCAGCGAGGCGGCTTCGGAGGCCACACCTTCCATGAGGTCGCCGTCGGAGACGATCCCGTAGACCCGCTGGTCGACGATCTCGTGACCGTCACGGTCGAATTCGGCGGCGAGCCGCTCGGCGGCGAGCGCCATCCCCACCCCGTTCGCGAACCCCTGACCCAGCGGCCCGGTGGTCGTCTCGACCGCGTCGAGGAGGAAGTTCTCCGGGTGCCCGGCGGTGGGGGCGCCGAACTGCCGGAAGTTGCGCAGGTCGTCGAGGGTGGGGCGCTGGTAGCCGGCCAGGTGCAACGCGGCGTACAGCAGCATCGAGCCGTGCCCCGCCGAGAGGACGAAACGATCGCGGGCGACCCAGTTCGGGTCCGACGGGTCGTGTCGCATCACCTCGTTGAACAGCAGGTACGCGATCGGGGCACACGCCATCGGCATCCCGGGATGGCCGGAGTTGGCGCGCTGGACCGCGTCGATCGCCAGCGTGCGGATCGTGTCGATCGACTGCTGCTCGATCGTGCGCTGCCGGGTGGCGTGCTCGAGGTCGGCGGACACGGCGGCCCCTGTGGGTGGCTCGGGTGGTGGCGGGCGCCGCGGAGCGTAGCCGGCGCTGGTGTCTATCCTCACCCGACCGCCGGAGGTCGATCGTGCGGGCCCACCGGCCACACCCAACCGGCGGTGCCGGCCGACGACGAGGGAGACCCGTGCCACCGCTACCCCAACGCATCACCTACCGCGTCGCGATCGAGCAGGCCCCTGGCGTGCTCGGGCGGGTCACCGACGCCGTCGAAGCGCTGGGAGCCGAGGTCACCGACACCTTCCGCACCAGCCGGCAGCGCCATGTCGCGTTCCGCGAGCTCACCGTGGCGGTGCGCGACGACGTCCACGCCGACGAGATCGCCGCCCGCCTCGTCGAGCTCGACGGCGTCGAGCTGCTGGCGATCACCGACGACGTCCTCACCGCCCACGAAGGGGGGAAGATCCACGTCGAGGTGACCCGGGACGTCCGGGGACCGCGTGACCTCGCCCTCGTCTACACCCCGGGGGTGGCGAAGGTGTGCCGGCTCATCGCCGACGATCCCTCGGCGGCGTATCGGCTGACGATGAAGGCGAACTCGGTCGCCGTCGTCACCGACGGCAGCGCGGTCCTCGGCCTGGGCGACATCGGCCCCCTGGCCTCCCTGCCGGTGATGGAGGGCAAGGCCATGCTGCTCAAGTCGTTCGGTGACGTCGACGCCTACCCGATCCTCATCGACGAACGCGATCCGGACGCCTTCGTCGACACGGTCGCCCGACTGGCCGACGGTTTCGGGGGGATCAACCTCGAGGACATCGCCGCGCCCCGGTGCTTCGAGATCGAGGGCAAGCTGCGGCAGCGCCTGGACATCCCGGTGTTCCACGACGACCAGCACGGCACCGCGATCGTGGTGCTCGCTGCGCTGATCAACGCCGCGAAGGTCGTCGACCGGGACCTGACCTCCCTGAAGGTGGTGGTGCAGGGTGTCGGCGCCGCGGGGGTGGCGATCATCAACCTGCTGCGCTCCGCCGGGGTCGCCGACATCGTCCCTGTCGACATCGACGGGATCGTCGAGCCGCGCCGACGGGCGGGGCTCGATCCGGTCCGGTTCCGGCTCGCGCGGCAGGTCAACCCCCGCGAGCTGACC
>SLDB01000261.1 GCA_007125475.1 Nitriliruptoraceae bacterium
GACTCCACCCGGGAGCAGGCCTGGCTCGACGACGGCGAGATCGCCGCGGAGTCGTCGATGGGGATCCTCATCGACGTCGCCGCCGAGTACGACGACGTCGAGCCCCTGGCGTCGCTGTACGTCATCACCTCGTCGCTGTTCGGCGGGGGCGGTGACGGTCCCGCCATCGTCGCCGAGCTGCACGACCTGGGGATGGAGATCGGGAACCACACCCACAACCACGTGCCGTTCCACCTGCTCTCCGACGACGAGGTCGTCGAGGAGATCGCCCGGGCCGAGTCCGAGATCCGCGGGATCGTCCCCGACGCCGAGGTCGCGACCCTGTCGCTGCCGTTGGGGCGGAACCCGGAGAACCGCGACCTGCTGTACGGCGGCGAGGGGATGGGGTTCGAGCTGGACGGGGTGCTGTTGGTCGGTGCCGAGCCGTCCCCCTCGCCGTTCTCCCCGGCGTTCTCCCCGATGGCGATCCCCCGGATCCGCAGCTCACCGGCGTGGGACGGCGGGGAGCCCGACTGGGGCTCGCGGTTCTGGCTCGAGCAGTTGGAGTCGCCGGAGGGCCACCGTCGCTACGTCTCCGACGGCGACCCGGAGACGATCTCCTTCCCCGCCGAGCATGAGGACGACCTGGCCGAGGAGTTCGCCGATCGGGCCAACCCGTACTGAGCCGGCCCCGAGCGCGTCCGCTCCGCCATGACCGACCGACGGTGCCCGACGTTGGACGTCGCCTCTCGGGCGGTCCATCCTCGAGTCCGACCCAAGGAGGCCGACGTGCGCCATGACACCGACCGACTCCTCCCCTCCGAGGCGGTGACCAGCCTCGACGCCCACCTCGCCGCCGGTGGAGGCGCCGGTCTCGAACGCGCCCTCGAACTCGGCGGCGACGCGGTGATCGCCGAGATCGAGGCGGCGGGGCTGCGTGGCCGGGGCGGGGCCGGGTTCCCCACCGCGACGAAGTGGCGCGGCGTGCGTGACACCGCCCGTGCGGGCGGTGCGCGCCTCACCCTGGTGGCGAACGCCGCCGAGGGGGAGCCGGGGACCTACAAGGACCGCACCCTGCTGGAGGTCCAGCCGTACGCGTTCCTGGAGGGGGTGTGCATCGCGTTGCACGCCTCCGGGGCCGACTACGCGGTGGTCGGGATCAAGGAGAAGTTCACCACCCCGCTGGCGCGGCTCACCGCCGCGTTGCAGGAGGTCGTCGCCGCCGGGTGGTCCCACGCCGATCGGATCCGGATCGTCCCCGGCCCCGACGAGTACCTCTTCGGCGAGGAGTCGGCGATGCTCGAGGTGATCGAGGGCGACCTGCCGATGCCGCGGATCGTCAAGCCCTACGAGCTCGGCCTCGGCGCGACGACGGCGTCACCGAATCCGACGATCGTGAACAACGTCGAGACGCTCTCCCACGCCGCACGGATCCTCGCCAACGGTGCCGACTGGTTCCGGCAGGCCGGGACGCAGGCCTCGCCCGGGACGATGGTGTTCACCGTCGTCGGCGACGTCGCGAACCCGGGGGTGTACGAGCTCGCGTTGGGCACGTCGTTGCGCACCCTCCTCGAGGACATCGCCGGGGCCGAGGACGTCAAGGCCGTCTACAGCGGGGTGTCCAACGCCGTGATCACCCCGTCGATGCTGGACACGCCGCTGTGCTTCGACGCGATGTCCGACGCCGGTTCGGGGCTCGGCTCCGGGGGGTTCGTGGTCTACGACTCCTCGCGGCACATCGCCGACGTCCTGTCGGTGCTGGTGCGGTTCCTCGCCGTGGAGTCCTGTGGACAGTGCAACGCGTGCAAGCTCGGGAACACCGCGATGAGTGAGTCGCTGCAACGGGTGCAGGCCGGCGAGGCCGACGACATCGAGCTCGACACGATCGCCGAGACCGTCAGCGGGGTCACCGACCAGAACCGCTGTTACCTCCCGGTGGGCTCGCAGCTGCTGGTGGGTTCGACGATGCAGGCGTTCGCCGAGGAGCTCACGAGCACCGTGCGCGAGCGTCGCTCCACCCCGGCCGACCTGCCGACCCCGCTGATCGAGTCCATCGACGCCGACACCGGCGAGGTGACCTACGACCCGCGGTACCACCTCAAGCAGCTCGACTGGTCGTACGCCGACCAGGACCCGGCCGCCGAGCGCCTCCGTGCCATCCGCCGGACGTGACCGGCGGGGACGCGTTCGGGGAGGTCAGGCCAGCGCGTCCGCGAAAAACTCGCGCAGGATCCCCGCGAGCCGGTCGGGGCGCTCCTCCTGGGGGGTGTGGCCGCAGTCATCGATCACCTCCAGGCGGGCGCCGGGGATCGCCGCGGCGGTGCGCCGGCTCGCCGTCGGACGCACGACCGGGTCACGGTCACCGGTGACCACCAGCGTGGGGACCTCGATCCGTGGCAGCAGCCAGCGCAGGTCCGGTGGCGGCTCGGCGGTGAACACCTCCCACAGTCCGCGTTCCCACCCTTCGGCGGTGAGCATCCGGCGGTAGGGCTCGAGGTTCCCCGGTCCCGCGCGTGAGGTGTCCGCCCAGGAGCGGGTCACCCGGTCGACGGTGACCTCACCGGCGAGGCGTCGGATCACCTGCGGGCCGATCGCCCGGCCCGCGCGTGTCCGCAGGGCGGGGCGCAGCGGCGGCGGGGCGCCCACGTCGCCGGTGATCGCGGCGCCGATGAGCACGATCGCCCGCACGTCGTCGGGGCGTCGGGCGTACATCTCCAGAGCGTGGGTGCCACCGGCCGACGAGCCGACGAGGACGGCCCCGGTGACCGAGAGGTGGTCGAGCAGCCGCCACCCGAGGCGTGCCGACCCGGCACGGGTATACGGGTTGGCGTCACCGTCGCGGTGGGTCGCCGGAGGTCGCTGGGTCAGCCCGAACCCGGGGCGGTCCAGCGCGGCGGCGTACACCCCGTCGAGGCGTCGCAGCACCGGTCGCCAGGTCGCCGCCGACCCGTAGAAGTGGTGCGAGAGCAACGCTCCGACCCGGCCGGAAGGTTCGGTGCCGTGGGTGGCGCCGGCGCCGTCGGCGTTGTCGAGGTAGTGGACGTCGACGCCGTCGACGGTGGCGAACCGGCTGTCGGGGTACGCCAGCGGCCGACCGTCGCGACCGTCGGGTCGCCTCCCCGCGGTCGTCCGTCGTCCACCGTCCACCGCACCGTCCTCGTCGTCGCCGCCGCCGGTGAGGGTACGCAGGCCGATCGGTAGGCTCGCCGCCATGAGCGAATCCGACGCACCCCCCCATCGGCACGCCTCCGGCCGCCGCCATGTCCTGGTCGCGGTCGCGTGGCCGTACGCCAACGGCGAACTGCACCTGGGTCACATCGCCGGCGCCTACCTCCCGGCGGACGTGTTCGCCCGCTACCACCGCATCCGCGGCGACCGGGTGCTGATGGTCTCCGGCTCGGACGCCCACGGCACCCCGATCACCGTCCGGGCCGACCAGGAAGGGGTGAGCCCGCGCGAGATCGTGGAGCGCTACCACCCGCTGTTCCTGCGGTACTGGGAGGAGCTGGGGATCTCGTTCGACCTGTTCACCACCACGATGACCGACAACCACCGCGACGTGGTGCACGAGTTGTTCCGGGCCCTACGGGACAACGGCTACATCGAGCCCCGCACCACCGACCAGTTCTTCGACCCGCAGGCCGGCCGTTTCCTCCCTGACCGGTACGTGGAGGGGACCTGCCCGTCGTGCGGCGCCGCCGACGCCCGTGGTGACCAGTGCGATGCCTGCGGCAAGACCCTGGACCCGATCGACCTCATCGACCCGCGGTCGAAGTTCTCCGGAGCCACCCCCGAGGTCCGTCCCACCGAGCACCACTTCATCCTGCTGTCCCGGTTGCAGGACGCCGTCCAGGAGTGGCTCGCCGGCCGTGAGGGGTGGCGGAACCACGTCATCAACTGGGCGCAGGGGTTCGTCAAGGAAGGTCTGCACGACCGGGCCATCACCCGGGACATCTCGTGGGGTGTCGAGCTCCCCGACGACGCCGGGCTCGACGCCCCCAACGACAAGCGGATCTACGTCTGGTTCGAGGCGGTGATCGGCTACCTCTCTGCGTCGAAGGAGTGGGCGCAACGTCAGGGCGACCCGGAGGCCTGGCGGGCGTGGTGGGAGGACCCGGCCGCCGAGACCTACTACTTCGTCGGCAAGGACAACATCCCGTTCCACGCGGTGTACTGGCCGGCCCAGCTGATGGGGGCCGGCGACCTGAACCTGCCCACCAACGTCCCGGCGAACCAGTTCGTGACGTTCAAGGGGGCGAAGGCGTCGAAGTCGGCGGGGGTGGGGAGCTCGGTCCTCGACTACCTCGACGAGTACCAGCCCGACACGCTGCGCTACGCGTTGGCGACGAACCTGCCCGAGACGGCCGACGTCGACATCAGCCACGACGAGATGGCCCGGCGGGTGAACGACGAGCTCGTCGCGACGTGGGGGAACCTGGTCAACCGGGTGCTGTCGATGACGGTGAAGAACTTCGACGCCGCGGTGCCCGAGCCCGGTCCCCGCGACGCCGAAGACGCCGCGCTGCTGACCGAGGTCGCCGAGCGCCTCGAACAGGCGGGCGAGCTGTTCGAACGCGTCGAGCTGCGTCGGGCGCTCAAGGAGGCCCTCGCCGGGGCCCAGGCCGCGAACGGCTACCTCAACGCCCGGGAGCCGTGGCGGACGGCGAAGACCGACACCGAGCGGACCGCGACGACGCTGTGGACCGCGCTGCAGGCGATCGCGACGCTGAACCTCGCGTTCGCGCCGTTCGTCCCGTTCGCCGCCGAGCGGCTGGACACCCTCCTCGGCGGTGACGGCGAGCTCGCCGGTCTGGGCTTCACGCCCCGCGCGGTGCCGGCCGGCACCGCGCTGGCGCCGCCGGAGCCGTTGTTCGCCAAGGTGGAGCTCACCGACGAGGCGTGAGCGACGGCCGGTCACCGCACCGCGGTGACCGGGGTCGGGAGAGGTGGGTCGGTGACGAGCGCTGCGCCGCTGTCGGCGTCCAGGAGCATGCGTGCCGGGTTCGGTGACGTCGCCCCGATCCTGGTGGGGGTGTTCCCGTTCGCGGCGGTCGCCGGGCTGGCCGTCGCCGACGCGGGCTGGGGGATCACCGAGGCGGTCGGGTTCTCGGTGGTGGTGTTCGCCGGTGCCTCGCAGCTCGCCGCGATCGAGCTGGTCGCGGCCGGCTCACCGGTGTGGATCGCGGTGCTCACCGTGATGGTGATCAACCTGCGGATGGTGATGTACTCCGCGTCGTTGGCGAGCTTCATGACCCGCGAGCCGCTGTGGCGCCGGGTGATCGCCTCCTACGTCCTCACCGACCAGGCCTACGCCCTGTCGGTGTCCCGGTTCCGGTCGGTGAACCGCCCCGTCGAGCGGTGGTGGTACTACCTCGGCGCCGCCCTCGGGCTGTGGGGGCTGTGGCAGGTCGGCACCGTCGTGGGGTTCGTCGTCGGCGGGGCGATCCCCGACGCCGTCCCGCTGGGGTTCGCGGTCCCGATGGCGTTCCTCTCGCTGCTGGCCCCGGCGGTCGCCGACCGTCCGACGGTGGCGGCGGCGGTCGTCGCCGGGGTGGTCGCCGTGGCCGGCGCCGGGCTACCGGCGAACCTCGGGATGCCGCTGGGGGCGCTGTCCGGTGTCGCGGTCGGCACGCTCCTCGCCCGGCACCTGGCCAGGGGGGCGGGGCGATGAGCGAGATGGCCACGGTGTGGACGGTGATCGTGCTCGCCGGGGTGGTGACCTACGCCGCCCGGGGCAGCTTCATGCTCATCGCCGGGCGCCTCGAGGCCCTCCCCGAGTCGATGCGCCAGGTGCTGCGCATGATCCCGGCCGCTGCGCTGGCGGCGCTGGTCGCACCGGTGATCCTGCGCGACGAGGCGGGGGAGCTCGCGCTGCTGGGCCCGCGGGCGCTGGCCGGCGCGCTGGCGCTGGTCGTCGCGTTCCGTTTCCGCAGCATCCTGCTGACGATCCTGGTCGGCCTCGCCGCGGTCGCCGGGTTCACCGCCCTGCTGGGCTGAGCGTTCACGTCGCCGGACCGGTGAGTGCCGGGACGGGGCTGGTCGAGGCCGTCCGCAGCGCGGCGCGCTCCGGTGGCGGGCGGCGTCAGCCGCGGCCGATGTAGGGCATCTTGGTGGCCATCACGGTGAGGAACTGCACGTTCGCCTCCAGCGGCAGCGATGCCATGTGCCGCACCGAGTCGGCGACGTGGACGACGTCCATCGTCGGCTCGGGACGCGTGGCGCCGTCCGGCTGCGGGACCCCGTCACGCATCCGCTCGGTGCGCATGGTGTGGGCGTTGCCGATGTCGATCTGTCCGCAGGCGATGTCGTAGGCCCGGCCGTCCAGCGACGTCGACTTGGTCAACCCGGTGACCGCGTGCTTGGTGGCGGTGTAGGGCGCGGAGAACGGCCGCGGGACCGACGCCGAGATCGACCCGTTGTTGATGATCCGGCCCCCGCGGGGCGACTGGTCCTTCATGATCCGGAACGCCTCCTGGGTGCACAGGAACGCGCCGACGAGGTTGGTCTGCACGACGTTCATCCAGTCCTGGTACGTGACGTCCTCCAGCGGCACGGCCGGTGCACCGGTCCCGGCGTTGTTGAACAGCAGGTCCAGCCGGGAGAACTCCTGGCGGACCTCGCCGAACAAGGCCGTCACCGACGCCGGGTCGGTGACGTCGGTGACCACGCACCGGGTCCGCGAACCGTCCGGGTCGGCCGCGGCGGCCGACTCCTCCAACGCCTCGGCCCGCCGGCCGGCCAGGGTCACCCGCCAACCATCGGCGACCAGCCCGGCGGTCACGGCGCGACCGATCCCGCTGCCGGCGCCGGTGACGAGTGCGACCTGGTGCTCCATGGGTGCGTCCTGTCCGTGCCGCTGCGGGCACCGTGTCCCGGTGGGATACCCGATCGCGGACCTCGTGGCCACACCGGGGATTCGGTCGGGGAGCCGGTGAGGCGCGGCCAGTGGGCCCAGGACCCGCACGAACCCGGCGATTCGGACCCGGACATCGGGGACGGGGGGCACGACGAGATGGGTCGTGGCAGCGCCCTCGGCAGGATTCGAACCTGCGACCTACCGCTTAGGAGGCGGTTGCTCTCTCCCCTGAGCTACGAGGGCAGGGTTGCCGGGAAACTCGCCGGGGAAGTCGGCCCCGGGATCCCCGTCGCTCGGTGGTTCCCGGCCGCTCCAGCGGATGTCTCGGCAGGAGGGGGAGGGTAGCGACAGGCTGGAAGACCTCTCGGAGCGGTGGCCGGACATGCGACGACCCCGGAGCGGTGGCCGGGGTCGTGTGGTCGGGGTGGGGCCTCGGGATGCCATGGCGCACCACGGCAGGGGCCTTCCACAGGTAAGTGCATCCGCTGCACTTGCTTTTGTTCAGTTCTTACACTTATCGCTCATGAAGCGACGTGATCTCATCTGGCAGCGCCGGGACGCCGCGAACGACGCGGGTCTGGAGTTCGCGTCGTTGCGCAACACCGGCGGCCACGAGGTCTTCTCGCTGGACGGGCTGCGTATCCCGATCCCGATCCACCGCGAGCTCGCCGAAGGCACGGCGCGATCGATCAGACGACAGGCGGCAGCCAAGCTCGGAGAGGAGTGGTGGACGTGATCACCTACCACGTCACCGCGATCCGTGAGGGCGACTGGTGGTCGCTGGTGGCACACGACGTCCAGGGTCGTGAGGTCGCCTCACAGTCGCGCCGTCTCGATCAGGCGGATGCCGCGATCCGCGAGGCGATCGCGCTGGTCCTCGATGTCGACGGCGATGCGTTCCAGCTGGCGATCTCGCCAGACCTCCGGCACATCGAAGTCTCCGACGACACCCTTGAAGCCCTCGAAGTTCGGCGTGCCCTGGCCGAACTCAGCGACCGAGCACGCCGGCGCACACCCGCCGCGGTCGCCGAACTGAGGGCAGCCGGGCTGACGGTCCGCGATGTCGCGCAGCTGCTCGGTGTCACCCCGTCGCGGGTCTCCCAGATCGAGAAGCAAGGCCACCTGGCCGACTCTGCGTAGGGGTCTCATTCGATCACGGAACGTCCTCGGCGTGCAGTCGCTCAGGAGAACGACGCGGATGCGTCGCCCACCCTCCGCCGATCGTCGCAGCCGACGCTGTCCCGCCCGCGTCGGCCGATCCGCGGGCACTGGGCTCAGCCACGA
Source organism: Nitriliruptoraceae bacterium (assembly GCA_007125475.1). Taxonomy (GTDB): domain Bacteria; phylum Actinomycetota; class Nitriliruptoria; order Nitriliruptorales; family Nitriliruptoraceae; genus SLDB01. Next base: position 8,120 of record SLDB01000261.1, read on the forward strand.
CGGGCTCGAGTGCACAGCATCCGGCGTCGGGCAGCGGGTCACTCCCAACGCCGTGGCGCCCCGTCGGGGGCGAAGTAGTCGAAGGTGATCCGCCGCTCGAGGAAGCGTTCGTCGCCGAGGTGAACGCGGTCGTCGTACACCCCGGCGGCGCTGAAGTCGGTGCCGCCCACGGTCCGCCCCTGCAGCAGGAAGTACGCCACGGTTCTGGCCACGCCGTCGTCGACGTCCGCGACGTGGGCCGGGAGGATCAGGTGGCGCATCCGGGCGAACGAATCCGTCTCCGCCTCGATCCGCCCCTGGATCGCGGCGTGACCGGAGACCTCCTCACCGCGGAGCACCAGGCGGGCGTCGGGGGTGAAGCAGGTCAGCCACGCCTCCCAGTCACGCCGGTCGACGTGCACCGCGTAGCGCTGGTTCAGCCCGTCGACGATGCTCCGTATGTCGGCGGTGTCGGTCGCCATGTCGCCTCCTCGTCGCGCCTGCCCGGGGACCGTCGGTCACGCTAGTGTCGCCACGCGGATCGGCACAGGGAGGGCGATGACGCGGTTGGCTGGCAGGCGGATCCTGCTCACCGGTGCCACCGGCGGGCTCGGGCAGGCGCTGTCCCGGGGGCTGGTCGCGGCCGGATGCGCAGGACTGGCCGTCACCGATGTCGACGCACCGGCGCTCGAGGAGCTCGGCGGTGAGTTGCAGGACGCCGGAACCGACGTCCGCGCGTTGTCGCTGGACGTGCGCGACCCATCGGCGTTCGCGGCCGTCGTCGACGACGTCGTGGCGGCGTGGGGCGGGATCGACGTCCTGATCAACCACGCCGGGGTGCTCAGCCCGCCTGCCCGGTTGCACAACACCGCCTTCGACGACCTGGCCCGGGTGATGGACGTCAACCTCAACGGCGCGTTCCACGGGATGCAGGCGGTGCTACCGCACATGCGTGCGACCGGCTCCGGGGTGATCATCAACACCGGCTCGGTCGCCGGGCTCACCGCCTGGTCGCACAGCACCCCGTACTGCGTGTCGAAGGCGGCGGTGATCCACCTCACCCGGGTCGCCGCCCTGGAGTACGCCACCGAGGGGATCCGGGTGAACTGCGTCGCCCCCGGCGCCGTGCACACCGCGATCCATGACGAGCTGCCAGACGAGGCGCTGCGCAGCATCGCCGATCGGCACCCCATCGGTCGGCTCGGCACCCCCGACGAGGTCGTCGGCGCCTACGTCTACCTCGCCTCGGACGAGGCCAGCTTCGTCACCGGGTCGGTGCTCACCGTCGACGGGGGCTACACCGTGCCGTAGGCACCGCCGCCGGTGTGCCGCACGGACGCGGGTGTCGCGACGTTCGCCGCAGGAGGGTTGAGGGTGGAGTTCGAGCTCGACGAGGACGAGCGCGCGTTGGCCGGCTTGTGCCGGGACTTCGCCACTGGTCGGATCGCCCCACAGGTCGAGCGCTACCTCGCCGAGGAGCGCTGCCCCACCGAGCTGCTCCGCGAGATGGGTGAGCTCGGGCTGATGGGGCTGCTGATCGACGAGGCCTACGGCGGCGCCGGTGTCTCCACCGTCGCGTTCGTCGCCGCCCTCGAAGAGGTCGGGCGCATCGACCAGTCGATCGCCGCGGCGTGGCAGGCGCACCTGACGATCGGCAGCCTCCCGCTGGCCACGTTCGGCTCCCACGCGCAGAAGGAGCGGTGGCTGACACCGATCGCCGAAGGTCGCAGACTTGCCGGCTTCGCGCTCACCGAACCCTCGGCCGGCAGCGACGCCTCGGCGGTGACGACCCGGGCCGAACGTGTCGCCGACGGATGGGTGGTCAACGGCCAGAAGATGTTCATCTCCAACGCCGGCACCGACATGAGCTTCGGGGTGACGGCGTTGGCGCGGACCGTCTCGGCCAACGGTGAGGAGACCGGGTACGGCAACTTCGTGGTCGAACGCGGCACACCGGGGTTCACCTTCGGTGAGAAGCTGCGCGGGATCGGCTGGCGCGGCCTGGACACGCGGCCGTTGAGTTTCGACGACGTCGAGGTCGGCGACGACCACCTCCTCGGGGAGGGCGGCGGAGGCCTCGGCCAGTTCCTCAGCGTCCTCGAGGTGGGGCGGATCTCGATCGCGGCGCTGTCGGTGAGCCTCGGACAGGCCGTCCTCGACCTCGCCCTCGACTACGCCGGCCAGCGCGTGCAGTTCGGCCGGCCGATCGGCCGGCATCAGGCGATCCAGTTCAAGCTCGCCGACATCGCCACCGAGGTGGAGGCGGCGCGGTGGATGACCTACCGCGCCGCGGCGCTGCGTGACGCGGGCCGGCCGTTCCGCAAACAGGCCGCAATGGCGAAGCTCAAGGCGAGCCGGGTCGCGATGTGGGCCGCGAGCGAGGCGGTGCAGATCCACGGCGGGTACGGCTACATGACCGAGTCGCCGGTGGCCCGCTTCTTCTGCGACGCCAAGATCCTCGAGATCGGGGAGGGGACGAACGAGATCCAGCACCTGGTGATCGCCCGGGAGCTCGGGTGCGGTGACTAGGGTCGGGCCGACGGTTCTCGGGCCTCACGGGCGGGGTGGCGTGGTCGATCGCGACGAGCTCGGACAGCTCTACCGAACGCTGGTACTCATCCGGCGTTTCGAGGAGCGGGCGGCCGGGCTCTACGCCAACGGCGAGATCCCCGGGTTCGTGCACCTGTCGGTGGGTCAGGAGGCCTCCGCGGTCGGGGCATGCCGGCCGCTGCGGGACACCGACGTGATCACCTCCACCCACCGGGGGCACGGCCACTGCCTGGCCAAGGGGCTCGCGCCCGAGGCCATGTTCGCCGAGTTGATGGGTCGTGAGAACGGCAGCAACCGCGGCCGGGGCGGGTCGATGCACATCTGCGACCCCGGGCTCGGGATCTTCGGGGCGAACGGGATCGTCGCCGCCGGGCTGCCGATCGCCGTCGGGGCGGCGACGTCGATGCAGATCCGTGGGGGCGACGGGGTCGTTGTCGCGTTCTTCGGTGATGGGGCCGTCGCCCAGGGCGCGTTCCACGAGGCGTTGAACCTCGCGTCGCTGTGGCGGCTGCCGGTGGTGTTCTTCTGCGAGAACAACCTCTACGCCGAGTTCTCCTCGACCGCCGCCCAGCAGCCGGTCGGCCTCGCCCAACGGGCCACCGGGTACGGCCTGCCCTACCACGACATCGACGGCAACGACGTTTCCGCCGTGACCGAAGCGATGACCCGGATCGTCGACGGGGTACGCGCCGGCGCCGGGCCCTGCCTCGTCGAAGCCCGCACCTACCGCATCCGGGGCCACTACGAAGGCGATCCGCAGCGCTACCGCGACGCCGACGAGCTCGCCGCCTGGCAGGCGCGGGACCCGCTGCTGGTGGCCCGCGATCGACTCGGTGGGCTCGGTGCCGACGAGGCCGAGCTCGACGCGATCGACGCCGAGGTCGACGGGCAGGTCGCCGCAGCCCTCGAGGCTGCCCGGGCCGGGCCCGAACCGTCGCCGGCTGAGGCGGCCGCGTACGTGTCGGCACCGCGCGCGATCACCACCGAACCGCAGCCACCAGGGCCGGACGCGGCGACGTTCCGGGTCATGGACGCCGTCCGCCTCGCCCTGGAACACGAGCTCGAAGCCGACCCCGACGTCTTCCTCGCCGGCGTCGACGCCGGGGAGGGTGGGAACGTCTTCGGGCTCACCCGGGGGCTGCACGAACGCTGGCCGGAGCGGGTGCGCGACACCCCGATCAGCGAGAACGCGATCGTGGGGTGCGCCGTGGGGGCGGCGATGGCCGGGATGCGACCGGTCGTCGAGATCATGTACCTCGACTTCCTCGGGGTGTGCCTGGATCAGCTGATGAACCAGGCCGCGAAGCTGCCGATGATGACCGGGGGGCGGGCCGCGATGGGGCTCACCGTGCGGACACAGTTCGGGGCCGGGCGCTCCTCGGGGGCGCAGCACTCCCAGAGCCTGGAGGCGCTGCTGGCCCACATCCCCGGGCTCACCGTCGTGATGCCGTCGTCGCCGGCCGAGACCTACGGCCTGCTGCGCTCGGCGATCCGGGACCCGAACCCGGTCGTGTTCATCGAACACCGGCTGTTGTACGGCCGCAAAGGTCCGCAGCCGGCGGCTGACTTCGCGGTGCCGTTGGGCAGGGCCCGCGTGGTGCGCGAGGGCCGCGATGTCACGGTGGTGGCCTGGTCGCGGATGCTCCACGAGGTCCTCGAGGTCGCCGAGGTCCTCGCCGGCGAGGGTATCGACGCCGAGGTGATCGACCTGCGAACGATCTCGCCGCTGGACCGCGACACCGTGATCGCCTCGGTGGCGAAGACGACACGGCTCGTCGTCGCCCACGAGGCCGTGACCGACTTCGGTGTCGGGGCCGAGCTCGCCGCCAGCGTCGCCCACGACGCCTTCTGGCACCTCGACGCCCCGCTGCGCCGTGTGGGGGCCGGGTTCACCCCGGCGCCGTACGCCCCGGCGCTCGAACGCGTCTGGCTCCCGGGCCACGACGACATCCTCACCGCGATCCGCGAGACCGTCGCGGCGTGAGCCAGGTCAGCGCTGGCGGGTGAACGCGTCGGCGGCCTCGTCCAGCGACGCCGTCGTCGCCGCCCCCGCGGCCAGCAGCCGGGCGGTGTCGTCCTCGTCGTAGCCGAGCTCGGCGAGCAGGGCCTCGGTGTTCTCCCCGATCAGCGGGGCGTGGGTGCGCACCGGGGTGTGCTCGCCGTCGAAGCGGACCGGGTAGTGGACGTGGCGGTACGCCCCGACGACCGGGTGGGTGGCATCGGCGATCACCCCACGGTGCAGGCCGGGGTCGTCGACGACCTCGTCGAGGTCGTGGATCGGGGCGGCCGGCACCCCCAGCTCGAAGCACAGGTCGACCCACTCCTGGGTGGTGCCCTGGGCCATCACCTCGGCGAGGCTCTTGTAGACGATGTCGGGGTTCTCCAGGCGTAGCGCATGGTCCTGGAAGATCGGGTCGTCGAGCTCGTCGCCGCGACCGACGTGCTCGTACAACGCCCGCCAGTCCTCGTCGGAGTACGGCATCACCGCGACCCAGCCGTCCTTGGTGCGGTGCGGGCCACGGTGCTCGCTGAGGATCCGGCTGTAGCCGGCGTGCCCGCCCTCGATCGCGGCCCCGGCGAGGTGCTCGACGAGGTTGAAGGACAGCACCGAGTCGAACATCGGGACCTCGACGACCCCGCCCCGGCCGGTGACACCACGACGCACAAGCGCCGCCAGCACCCCCTGCACCACGTACATCCCCGAGAGCTTGTCGGCGATCAGCGTGGGCAGGAACCGTGGCCGGCCGGTGATCCGTCCCGTGAGCGCCGGCAGCCCGGTCTCGGCCTGGATGATGTCGTCGAACGCGGGCCGGTCGGCGTCCGGACTCCCGTCGGCGAACCCGTTCGCCGCCACGTAGATGATCGCCGGGTTCACCTCCACGACGGTGTCGTGGTCCAGCCCCAGCCGGCCCAACGCACCGCGACGCATGTTGGTGACGAACACGTCGGCGCCAGCCACCAGGCGGTGGGCGATCTCGAGCCCGTCGGCGGACTTCAGGTCGAGCTGGATCGACTCCTTGTTGCGCTGCAGGTTCAGCGCCGCACCGGAGAGCCCCGGTGCCACGACCCCGCCGATCACCCGGCCGGAGTCCTTGCGCTCGCCCTCGATCCGGATCACCCGCGCCCCGAGGTCGCCGAGCAGCTGCGCGGCGAACGGCACCATGACGACGTTGCCGAGCTCGATCACGGTGACGCCCTCGAGCGGGAGCGGCTCGGTGCCGGCGGTGTTCGCGGTGTCCGTGAAGCTCATCGACATGCCGTTGGTCCTCAGTGTTCGCGTCTCGGCAGGTACCCCGCTGCGGCCCCGCCGCGTGGCTGGTCGCAGAGGCGGGCGGGTCGCTACCCGCCGTGGGCTGCCTGGCGCTGCGGCGCGCCTGGTGCCACGGACCCCGGCATCCCGGCGTCGGCGATCCTAGCCAGCGGCCGCCGACGACCCCGATCCCGCGGCTCGGAGGACCGCCTCGCCCAGCACGTGCGGTGACGTCGGCGTCGGCACCCGGCCGGCGGGGAACCGGAACCGGTCGACCTCGATGACGTGGAACCCGGCGTCGTTGAGCGCGGTCAGGGTGTCGCGTGCGGTGTGGCACCCGCCGGTGAGCGCCGGCCACACCGTGGCATCGAGCGCCCGCTGCACGCGGCGGTGCCGGGGGTCGTCGGCCACGACGTGCTCGAGGAACCGCAGCCGTCCGCCGGGGTTCAGCACGCCGGCGATGCCCCGCAGCGCCGCGACCGGGTCGGTGACCGAGCAGAGCACCAGGCAGCACACCGCGGCGTCGAACCCGGCGGCGACCGACGGCTCCTCGGCGGTGCCGGCATGCACGGTCACCGGAACGGGTGCGTGCTCCGCGGCGGTCCTCGCCCGTCGGCGCAGGTGCGGGTTCGGCTCGATCGCCACCACCTCGGTGACACCAGCCGGGTAGTGGGGGAAGTTGCGTCCGTCACCGGCACCGACCTCGAGCACGCGGCCGGTGAGCGGTGCCAGGAGCCGCCGGCGGTGAGAGGTGACCCCGGCGGACTCCAGCAGGCGCGCGGCGACCGGCCACGCACCCGCGAACCAGCGGTGGGAGAGAACGCGTCGTCCCGGGAGTGCCAACGATGCCTCCGCTGCCGGTGTACGCCCCGATGACCCGGCACGGCTCCGGCGCGCGGACGGTACCGGGGGCCCTCCGGGTCGGGGGGCGGGCATCGGGCGCTCTGTCCGAACGTCGGGGTGATGGGCGTGTCATCTGTTGGCATCGTGGGACACTGATACCGATCCATCGGTACCGATCCATCGGTGGGGAGGTGCGGTGATGGCCGTGGTGAAGCCGAATCCGACGCTGGCGACGTTCGTCGGGGGAGCGGTCGGCGTCGTCCTGCTGGTCATCGGGCTCGTCACACTGGCCCGGACCGGGTTACCGACCGACTCGTTCACCGACCCCGTCACGACGGTGGGGCCGTTCGACCGTACTCCGCTGATGGGGATCCTCGAGGTGATCGTCGGTCTGCTGGTGGTCGGCGCCGGCGCGGGCGCGGACCGGTCGTCGCTCACCGGTTTCGGCCTCGTCGCCCTCGTCTTCGGCCTGGTGTGGGTGATCGAGCCCGGTGCGTTCTCCGAACTCCTCGGCGTCGGACGCGAGACGGCCGCGCTCTACCTCCTGCTCGCGGTGGCCAGCCTCCTGGCTGGGGTATTCGGGCGACCCTCCGGGTATCAGGAACGCATCATCGAACGCTGAGTGCGTCAGTCCGTTGACCGCCCTCTCACACGGCGTCAGGCGACGTCGGTGCCGTCCAGCACGCGGTCTCGTCCGGCGTCCTTGGCGTGGTAGAGGAGGGCGTCCGCCCGTGCGAGCAGGTCGTCGACGCCCTCGTCGTCGTGCAACTCGGTCACCCCGAACGACGCGGTGACGCGGATCCCGGTCAGTTCGGTGGCCGCCAGCGCCGAACGGCACCGTTCGGCGAAGTGTGCGGCCTGTTCAGCGGTGGTCTCCGGGGAGATCACCAGGAACTCCTCACCACCCCAGCGGGCGACGTGGTCGACGTCGCGTGCCTCGTTGCGCAGCACCCGGGCGACCTCGACGAGGACCTCGTCGCCCCGCTGGTGGCCGTAGGCGTCGTTGATCGCCTTGAACCGGTCGATGTCGAGGGCGGTCACGGCGACCGGACGGCCGTAGCGGTGCCGGGCGTCGGCCTCGTGACGCAGCACGTCCATCCCGGCGCGTCGGTTGAGCAGGCCGGTGAGCGGGTCGGTCCGGGCGAGGTCGGCGTACGCCTCGGCCCGGATCAGGGCGCGGTGCAGTTGGCTGCGCAGCGCCCCGACCCCGGCGGCCAGCACCAGGATCAGCAGAAGGAAGGCGTGGACGCGGACGAGGTAGGCCAGGGCCTGCGTCGAGGCGTCCGGGCCGATGAGCTCGCTCCCCGCCCCGGCCGCGAGGAGGAGGACCGAGGCGCCGATGATGCTGAGGCCGAACCACACCCCTGCGCGGCGGTCGAGGAGGACGAACCCCGCGACGACCAGGGTCGCCAGCGCCCAGTAGTGCCCTCCGACGAGGACCAGGAGGCGGTCGTCGATCGGCCCCGGGGCGGAGACGTGCCACGCCAACCGGCCCAGGGTCACCGCTGTCACCGGTGCCAGCATCGCGGCCTCGAGGACGGGGAGCGACAGCCACCGCCGCCACAACGCCACCAGGCACAGCAGCAGGTACGCGGCCGTGGCCGGGTAGACCACGGCGATGAACGCGTCACCGGGCTCGCGGATCGCCCAGCTGAGCACGAGCACGCCCACCGCCGTCGCACCACCGAGGAGGTAGACACGCCGCTTGCGGCGCTGGGCCGTGGCGATCTCCGCGTCGAACGACGCGGAACGACGCCTGGTCATTGGGACTCCAGGGACGGGCGCGGCCGGTGTCAGCGGCGGTTCGGGCCACGGTCGGGGTGCCGGGGGAGCTTACGCCGGCGGTCGGGTCGATGGTGGCTCCGACTCCCCGGTCGCGGTGGACGGCGTGATGTGCTGCGGTGGTGACGCCGACCGCGACGGCGGCGCCGGGCGGTCGCCCACCGACTCGTCGAACACGACGCCGACGCCGAACGCCGCCCGTCGTGAAGCGCGTCGCAGTGCCCGCAGAAGCGGGCGGCCGGTGAGCAGGACCAACCCGGCGGTGACCACGGCACGGGGCAGGTCGAAGCCCAACGACGTCACCGCCGTGAACACCACGAACCGTCGGAGGTTGTCGGTGACCGGGTCGCCGGGGACGAAGGAGATCCCGGTGCCCTCGGCGAGGACGAACGGC
>SLDB01000145.1 GCA_007125475.1 Nitriliruptoraceae bacterium
GCCGCGACGGCGTCGACCTCCTCGAGGACGCCGTGCCTGGCCTCGCCCCGCCTCGCCCGCTGTCGAGCGGCCGCGAGCGCCGAGGGGGTCGCGACCACCGCCCGGACCGAGCGCACCCCGGCGGCCAGCCGGACGTCGTCGAACGCCACGACGTCGGTGGGGTCGTCGGTCGCGACGGTGAGGACCTCGTCGTCGATCCTCAGCGGCAGCAGGGCGTGCTTCGCCGCGATCCTCGCCGGCACCCGCGCCAGGGCGGCCGGTTCGGGGCGTGCGTCGGCGACGTCGATGCGGGGCAGCCGGAGCTGGGTCGCGAGCGCGTCGGCGACCTGTTCCTCCTCGACGTACCCGAGGCGCAGCAGCGCGGTGCCGAGCCGTTCGCCCGGCTCGGCCCGACGCAACGCCTCGGCGACGGTGGCGTCCGAGACGACGCCGGCGTCGACCAGGACCTCCCCGAACCGCCGACGGTCGCGGTGACGGGTGTCGTCATCGTCGGTGGGTCCGTCGTCGGGTGGGGGCGGGTCGCGGTGTTCGGACACGGTCGCTCCGTTGCGGTGTGCCGGCGGGCCGTGGCGGCCCGTGGTGGCGCCGTGGCGGGGGTAGCCTCCCGAGGCTCCTATCAGAGAGATCGGCACCTTGCGCGGGTTCTGTACCTCGGGTGTGTGGCGGATCGGCCTGCTGCTCCTCCTCGCGGTGGCGTCCACCGGGTGCCGTCTGGACGTCTCCGCGGTGATCGACGTCGCCGCCGACGGCTCCGCCGACGTCGAGCTCGCCGTCGAGCTCGACGAAGACCTCCTCGAGGAGCTCGACCGGCTCGGAGTCGACCCGACCGCCGAGCTCGCCGCGGTCCCCGCCCCCCGGTGGGAGGTCGAGCGGCGTGCGGGGGGTGACGGCGGGCTCACCGTCACCCTGCACCGCTCGTTCGACGACGCCGCACACCTCGGCCCTCAGCTGCGTGAGCTCACCGCCGGCCTCGCCGACGACGACCCGGCGTTCGACCTCGACCTCGACATCGAGGTGGACGCCGAGGGCGCGTCGGTCGTCGAGGGCCGGGCCCGGTTGCAGGGTCCGGCCGACGCCGGGGTCGCCGTCGACGGCGACCCGGTCGGCCCGGGGCCCGACGAGCTCGCCGAGCAGGTCGTCGACGCCGTCGAGGCGGCGGTCACGCTCCGCCTCCCGGGAGCGGTGACGACCGACACCGCCGGTGCCGTCGACGGGCGTTCGGTGACATGGGAGCTGGGGGTCGACGAGGAGGTCGAGATCGCGGCCACCGGCCGGCCGCCGGCGACGCAGCTCCCGCTGGGGTGGGTCACCGCCGGTCTCGCCACCGTGGCGGCGGCCGTCGTGGCCGTCGTGGCCGTCGTGGGGGTGCGTCGGCGACGACTCAGCCGTGGGGGGTGAGCTCCACCAGCGTGCAGGTGGACTTCCAGCGTTCCAGGGCGTCCTGGCCGTCGCGGAGGTTCAGCCGGGTGCCCAGCCCCAGGGTCGCGATCCGCTCGAACTCGTCGGCGTCGGTGATCACCCGCACGTCGGCGGGCATCTCGCCGATCGTGGCCTTGACGTCCTTGGACTTCACGACGAGCGTGACCTGCGACGCCTCCTCGAGCCCGGGGAGCTGTTGTTCGGCCTCGCCCTTGAGGACGAAGAGCTGGCGTCCCTGCTGGACGTACCACGCCGGGCGGGACAGCGAGGTGCCGTCACGCTGCGGGATGGTGAGCCAGCACAGCGAGCCCTTCTTCAGCGCCGCCTCGGAGGCCTCCATCAGCACACCCGAGGCCCGCGCCGACTGCGGGGCGTCGATGAACACCGGGACCCGGGCCTCGAGGCGGCCGTCGAGGTAGAAGGCGAGGGTGTGCTCGCCCAGCGCGGTGATCTCGACCCGGTCGCGGACGGTGTCGCGGTAGAGGTCCTCGAACATCTCGCCGCGGAGCTCGATCACCCGGGGGTCGGACTCGAAGATCACGTACCCGTCGGGGTCGGCGACGACCAGGACCTCTTCGTAGCGACCCTGCGGGCCCTTGTACACCCGGTTCACCGCGAACGGCTGGGCGCTGGCCGGCAGCTCGCCGAACACCTTGAGCACCGGGTCGGCGATCCCGGTCTCCTCGAAGGTGGCGATGTCGTACGCCATCCCCGACAGCAGCTTGACGCGGGCCATACGGCGCTCACTCCGACTCGGCGCGTGGGTGCTCGGCGGAGCGTAGCGTCCGGGACACCGGCGCCCGCCTCCGCACCGACGACGCCGTCCGCAGCCGACACCACTAGGTTGCGGCGCAGTGACGATCAGGAGCGCCCCGATGATGACCAGCGACGAGCTCGACGGCCTGCGATCGACGATCCGCGACTTCGCGGACCGGGAGATCCGCCCCACCGCCCAGCAACGGGACCGCGACGAGGCCTACCCGGACGAGCTGCTGCCGGGTCTGGTCGAGATCGGGGTGATCGGTGCCGTGATCCCCGAGGAGTTCGGCGGCGCCGGGCTCGACGACGCCGGCTACCGCGTGGTGATGGAGGAGCTGGGTGCCTCCGACTCCTCGTTGCGGTCGCTGGTGTCGGTGAACCTCGGGCTGGTGGCGAAGTCGATCCTGCGCTGGGGGACCGACGAGCAGAAGCAGCAGTGGCTGCCCAAGCTCGCCCGCGGCGAGCTCGGGGCGTTCGGGCTCACCGAGCCGGGGGCCGGGTCCAACCCCTCGCAGATGACCGCCAAGGCGGTGAAGGAGCCGGGCGGCTGGCGGCTGGACGGTTCGAAGATCTTCATCACCAACGGCACCCGCGGGGCGGTGACCAAGATCTTCGCCCGCGCGATCGTCGACGGCGAGGACCGCGGGATCACGTGCTTCCTCACCCCCCAGGACGCCGAGGGCTACACCGGCACGCAGATCCACGGCAAGCTGGGGTTGCGCTCCGGGGACACCGCTGAGATCGCCCTCGACGGCGTGCACGTCGCCGACGACGCCGTCCTCGGCGAGGTCGGCGGCGGGATGAAGGTCGCCCTCTCCGCCCTCGACGACGGCCGGTTCTCGCTCGCCGCCGGCGCCGCCGGGATCGCCCGCGAAGCCCTCGAGGTCAGCGTGCAGTACGCCACCGAGCGGGAGCAGTTCGGCACCCCGATCGCGGCGAAGCAGCTCGTGCAGGAGCTGCTGGCGGCGATGCACGTCGACGTCCAGGCCTGCAAGGGGTTGTTGGACACGGTGGTGGAGAAGAAGCTCGCCGGCGAGCGCTGCACCCTGGAGGTCTCGACCGCGAAGCTGTTCTGCACCGAGGCGTCGGTGCGGTGCGCCGACCGGGCCGTGCAGGTCCACGGCGGGTACGGCTACATCGACGAGTACCCGGTGCAGCGGATGCTCCGCGACGCCCGGGTCACGACGCTGTACGAAGGCACCAGCCAGGTCCAGCACCTCATCATCGGGCGTCTGCTCACCGGCCAGAACGCGTTCTGAGTCGGTGACACCACCGTCGTCCGGCGCCTTGGGAGGGGGTCCGCATGGACACCGACGGCTACGACCTGCACACCCACTCGGTGTGCTCCGACGGCACCACCACGCCGACGCAGAACGTCCGCGCCGCGGTGGCACTGGGGCTGGGCGGCCTCGCGATCACCGATCACGACACCCTCGACGGCGTCGCCGAGGCGCTCACGGCCGCCGACGGCACCGGGCTGGAGGTCGTCTGCGGAACGGAGTTCTCCGCCGAGCTCGACGGGGCGTCGGTGCACGTGCTGGGGTACTGGGTCGACGGCGGGCACGCACCCCTGGCCGACGAGCTCATCCGGCTGCGCGGTGAACGCACCGATCGGGCCCGGCGGATGGTGGCCCGCCTCAACGACGTCGGGGTCCCGGTGCGGATCGAGCGCGTCACCGAGCTCGCCGCCGGTGCCCCGATCGGCCGGCCACACGTCGCGCAGGCCGTCGTCGAGGTCGGTGCCGCCGAGACCCTGGGGGAGGTCTTCGACCGCTACCTCGCCGACGGCGGGGTGGCCTACGTCGAGAAGCACGCGGTGACGCCGGTCGTGGCCGTCCGCCTCCTCATCGACGCCGGTGGTGTCGCGGTCCTCGCCCACCCGGGGCTGTACGGGGTGGGTGACGCGGGGATCGCCGACGAGGTGGTCGAGGAGCTCGCCGCGGCGGGGCTCGCCGGCGTCGAGGCCGACCACCCCGATCACCACCCGGACCAGCGCCGCCATTTCCGGGACCTCGCCGTGGGGCTGGGGCTCGAGGTCACGGCCGGCTCCGACTACCACGGCGACGGGAAGGCGAACCAGCTGGGCTCGGCGACCACGCCGCGTCGGGTCGTCGAACGCCTCCGCGAACACGCCGACGCCTGAGCCGCCGGGGCCGCAACCGCGGCGATGGCGCGCCGCCCGCCGACCTGCCACCATGGCCGTACGGACCGTGTCCGAACGACCGGGCCGACCGGACACGTGGCGGTGACCGCCGCGGGCCGGGGGCTGCGATCCTCACCCGTCAGGGCGAGAGCGGTCACCGTCGTCCGTCCCGTCTGGTCGATGCGAGGAGGCGTCGTGGAACCCCAGCAGCAGGTGCAGAAGGCCCAGAAGATCATCCCCGTCCCGACCCTGCACTTCAGCGACGGGGCGCTCGCCGGTCGTGTGGTCCGGCTGGACCACGACGTGGCGACGCTGGGACGGCGTGAGGACAACGCCTACGTCGTCGACGACCCACGGGTCTCGCGGGTGCACGCCGAGCTGCGCAGGGAGGCGTCGGCGGTGATCGTCACCGACCTGGGGTCCTCGGCCGGGACGAAGGTGAACGACGTCGAGATCGAGGGACCGAAGGTGATCCGGCACGGCGACCGGGTGAGTTTCGGTCCGGTGGTGGCCACGTTCGAGGATCCGGCGGCCGCCTCACAGGCCGAGGACGCCACGATGGTGTTCGACGTCCCCAAGGTCGAGACCGGGCCGCACCTCTCGCCACGCCAACAGCAGGTGCTCGAGCTGATGGCCGAGGGGATGACGAACTCGGAGATCGGCGATCAACTCGGGGTCACCGAGCGCACGATCAAGGC
>SLDB01000336.1 GCA_007125475.1 Nitriliruptoraceae bacterium
ACGACCCACTCGACCTCCTCGAGCTCGCCGGGGGGACCATCGCCCGGCGCGCCGGCCCGTTCGTGGTCGCCGCCGTCGCCGGTGCGGTGCTCGCCACGTTGCTGCGCCGTCGCAGGTGAGCTCGGACCACCACCGAGCCGGCACGCCGTGAGACCGGGAGGGCCGCCGATGTCGTTCACGATCACCGAACCGTCCACCGTGACCGACGCGGTCCGCCTGATCGCCGCCGACGACGAGACCCGCATCGTCGCCGGCGGGACCGGCCTCACCCTGCTGCTGCGCTACGGCCTCCTCGCCCCGACACGGCTGGTGAGCCTGCGAAACCTCCCCTCGCTCGCCGGGGTGGCGGGAACCGGCGACGGTGGGCTGCGCATCGGCGCCGCGACCACGCTGAGCGCCCTCGAGCACTCCGACGACGTCGCCGCCCGGGCCCCGGCACTGCGTCAGGCGCTGCGCCGCCTGGGCAACGTGCGTGTCCGCAACGTCGCCCAGCTCGGTGGCGCCGTCGCCCACGGCCACCCGCAGATGGACCTCCCCCCGGTCCTCGTCGCCGGCGAGGCCCGGATCGAGGTCACCGGCCCCGCCGGGACCCGTCAGATCCCCGCCGGAGAGCTCTTCCTGGGGTACTACGACACCGCGATCGGCGACGACGAGCTCGTCACCGCGGTGCACCTCCCCCCGCACCACGGCGTGTACCGGAAGGTGACGCTGCGCACGGCCGAGGACTGGCCCGCCCTCGGCGTCGCCGTCACCACCGACCCGGGCGACTCCCGCGACGGGCCACCGGCCACCGCCGGGGTCCGGATCGCGGTCGGCGCGATCGGCGACCGGCCGTTCCGACTCACCGACCTCGAGGACGCGCTCGCCGACACCCCGCCCACCCCCGCCGGGATCGCCGAGGCGGTCACGACGGCCGTCGCCGACCTCGAGATCCACGACGGCGTCGACGCCTCGGCCGAGTACCGCCGCCACCTGGTGGCCGTCCACGTCCGTCGTGCCCTGCAGACCGTGCTCCTCGACGGCGCCGACCCCGACCACGGCGACCCCGACCACGGCGAACCCGACCACGGCGAACCCGACGACTCCGACGTCGCCGGCCCCGACGTCGCCGGCCCCGACGGAGGACCACGATGACCCGCCACCAGGTCGGACGGTCCCTGCCCCGCCTCGAGGGTGAGGCCAAGGTGACCGGCACCGCCGAGTACATCCACAACCTCGACGTCCCCGGCCAGCTGCACGGGGTGATCGTGCGCAGCGTCGAGCCGCACGCCCGGCTCGTGGAGATCGACACCACCGCCGCGCTCGCCGTCGACGGGGTGCGCTACGTCATCACCTCGCACGAGGTACGGGCGGTCACCGCGGTCGACCACGTGGGCCCGGCGTTCGCCGATCAGCCCGTCCTCGCCTTCGACGAGGTGCGCTTCGTCGGGGAACCGGTGGCGTGCGTGCTGGCCGACGACCCACGTGCTGCCGCCCGCGGAGCCGAGCTGGTCGAGGTCACCACCGAACCGCTCGAGGCGGTGTACGACGAGGTGGCCGCCTGCGCCGAGGACGCCCCGCTGGTGCACGAGCACCTCGACGCCAGCGCGATGTTCGCCGACCTGAAGGGACTCGACGACCGGGAGGGAACCAACGTCGCCCTGGACTACACCCTGCGCCACGGAGACGCCGAGGCCGCCCTCGCCGAGGCCGACCACGTCTTCGAGGACACCTTCCGCACCCCGGCGAGCGTGCACGCCGCGATGGAGCCGTTCGTCGCGATCGGCGAGGTCGGCGACCGCGGGGTGATCACCGTGCACTCGGCGACGCAGAACCCGTCGATGATCCAGGTCGAGCTCGCCCGCCTCTTCGACGTCCCCGAGAACCGGATCCGGGTGCGCACCGCGTGGCTCGGTGGCGGGTTCGGCGCCAAGCTCTACCCGAAGCTCGAGCCGCTCGTCGCCGCCTGCGCGGTGATCACCCGCCGCCCGGTGCGGATCGCGGTGACGATGGACGAGCAGTTCGTCACCCTCACCCGTCACGCCACCACCACGACGCTGCGCACCGGGGTGAGCGCCGACGGCCGGATCACCGCCCGCGTCTGTGACGTGACGTGGAACACCGGCGCGTACGCCGACATCGGCCCGCGGGTGGCGCAGAAGACCGGGTTCACCGCCGCCGGGCCGTACGACATCGAGCACGTCTCGATCGACTCGAGGTGCGTGTACACCAACACCCCGCCGGCCGGGGCGATGCGCGGCTTCGGGGTTCCGCAGGTCTCCTGGGCGTACGAATCCCAGACCGACATCATCGCCCGGTCGCTGGGGATCGACCCGTTGGAGTTCCGGGACCGCAACCTGCTGCGCAACGGCCGGCCGCACGCCACCGGGACGGCGATGCACGGCACTGCCACCGCCGAAGTCCTCGCCGAGCTGCGCCGGGCGATGGCGTGGGACGAGCCACTCACCCAAGCCGCGGCACCGCTTCGCCGCGGCCGCGGGGTGGCGGTCGGGTTGAAGGCGGTGATCACCCCGTCGACGTCGGTGGCGCTGGTGGACCTCTCCGGCGACGGCAGCGTCACGGTGAGCTGCAGCACCACCGACATGGGGCAGGCGTCGGCGACCGCCTACGCCCAGATCGTCGCCGAGGTCCTCACCATCGAGGCCGAGGACGTCACCGTCCTGCACCCCGACACCCGGTCGACGCCGTACGACATGGGGACGCTGGGGTCGCGCTCGCTCTACCACATGGGCAACGCCCTCACCGAGGCGGCCCGAGAGGTGCGTGGCCAGCTCCTCGCCGCCGGCGCCGAGGCGTTGGGGGTGCGAGCCGACACCGTCACCCTCACCGACGGGGCCGTCTCCGCCGCCGACGGCCGTCGCCTTCCCTTCGCCGAGGTCATGCTGGCCCGGTTCGGGATGCAGGCCGGGAACCTCATCGGTCGCGGGGTGTTCACCCCGCCCTACGCCAAGCCGGAGCCGGGGACCGGCCAATCCCCGCAGATCGCGGCGTTCTGGATGGTCGGCGGGGCCGGCGCCGAGGTCGTGGTCGACACCGACACCGGCGAGGTCACCGTCGAACGGCTGCTGATCGCCGCCGACGTCGGCACCGCGGTCAACCCGAAGGTGGTCACCACCCAGCTCAAGGGCGCCGCGACGATGCAGCTGGGGATGACCCGCTCCGAGGAGCTGATCTTCGCCGACGGTCAGCTCACGAACATGGGGCTGGGCGCGTACAAGATCCCCGGGTTCCTCGACGTCCCCGGACAGCTCGCGGCGGTGTTCGTCGAGGACCACGACCCGGAGCGCGACGAGTCGGCGCCGTTCGGGGCGAAGGGGGTGGGCGAGTCCGGGACGTTCGGGGTCTCGCCGGCGGTGGCGAACGCGGTGCACGACGCCGTCGGCGTGCGGATCCGCGAGCTGCCCCTCACCCCGGAGCGGGTGTGGCGGGCGATGCGGGCAGCCGACGACGGAGGTGACCGGCGATGAGCGACGACGTGATCCGGGTGGTGCTCAACGGCGAGCCGGTCACGCTGCCGGCCGCCGCCGACGACACCCTCCTCGAGGTGCTCCGCCGCGAGCGGGTGCACAGCACCCGGGAGTCCTGCGGGCAGGGGGTGTGCGGGACCTGCACCGTCCTGGTCGACGGCCGCAGCGTCGCCAGCTGCATCCTGCTGGCCCACCTCGCCGACGACACCGAGCTCGAGACCGCCGAGGGCCTGGGCCTGCCCGGTCACCTCGGTGTCGTCCAGGAGGCGTTCGTCGCCGAGGCCGGGTTCCAGTGCGGGTTCTGCACCCCGGGGATGGTGCTGGCCGCCACCGAGCTGCTCCGCCGGAACCCGACCCCGACCGACGACGAGATCCGCCACCACCTCGCCGGCAACCTCTGCCGGTGCGGGGCGTACCCGGAGATCCTCGCCGCGGTGCGGCACGCCGCCCGGCTCCTGGCCGAGGAGGCCTAGCCCGCGGGTCAGGTCGAGGCCAGTTCGGCAGCGGGTGTTGCTGGATGCGGACAACTGCCGTGTCACACCCCTGCGGCACCGTGCGCCACATGACGCGAGACGCGCACCGAGCGAAGGCCGCCGATGGCGGCCACGTCACCCGTGCGGTCGAGGTCGTGCTCGACCCGTCACCATCGCAAGAGCGGTGGCTGCGGTCTTACGTCGGCTCGATGCGGGCGGCGTACAACTGGGCGCTCGCCGAGGTCCGTGACAACCTCGCGGTTCGTTCTGGCGAACGCACCCGTGGCGTCCCCGAGGACCAGCTGACGCCTGCGTTGTCGTGGTCGCGCGAGGCTCTGACCTCACGGTGGCGGCAGGTGCGTGACGAGGTGCACCCGTGGCACCGGGATGTCTCGATCCACGCGTTCCGCACGGGGCTGGACAACGCCGCGAACGCGCTCGCCAACTTCTCGGACTCCCGCAACGGCACCCGCCGGGGGCGTAAGGTCGGGTTCCCGAGGTTCAAGGACCGCCACTCCCGCCAGGCGGTCACGTTCGTGGAGCTCGCAGACGGGGTCGACCACCGGCATTGGATCAGCCCCGACAGCCGCAGCCACGTCCGGCTGATGCTGCCGCAGCGCGCCGGCGACGGCACCTGGGAACGGCGCCACACGCGACCGAAGTCGCAGCAGGCGCCGGGCCGGGACCGCCGCAGCGAGGTCGCGTGGCTGCATGCCCACCAGCCCGACGTCGTGCGTGAGGTGTGGCAGTTGTGCGCGTCCGGACGCGCGAAGGTGCAGGCGCTCACCATCAAGTTCGAGGGCGGCCGGTGGAAGGCCGTGTTCCGCCTCCGGTTCCTCGACGGAAGCAGCCGGCTGCGCAACCCCGGTGAACCGGCGAAGTGGCACGGCGGCGCGGTCGGCGTCGATCTCGGGCTGACCCATCTCGTGACGCTCGACCGGCCGATACCAGGGCTGACCGACGAGCACGGCCACGTCCCCAACCCGCGGATCCTCGAGCAGCACCTGGCGCGGCTGCGGCGGCTCGACCGGGCCATCGCACGCTGTGAGAAGGGCTCGAGGAACCGGGCC
>SLDB01000029.1 GCA_007125475.1 Nitriliruptoraceae bacterium
CGTTCGGGGCGGTCCGCCTCGGGGGGGCGCACCGGGCCCGCCTGGTGGTCGCGGCGCTCGGCGCGGCCGCCGCCGGGCTCCTCGCCCGCGCAGCGATGACGCTGGTCACCGTCCACCCGCGGTTGGACGGGGTGGTGATCCTGATCGCCGCCGGAGTGGTCTACCTCGCGATCGCCCGGGCCTGGAAGATCCCGGAGGCCGTCGAGCTCACCGGACGCCTCGCCCGGGGCGTGCGCCGCTGAGTGGCGGGGCTGCGAGGCCTGCGGCGGACCGATGCAACTTCCGCACCCGAGGCTGACCGGCAGCAGCGCCGACAACCGGGTCTCGCGATGTGGATCGCGCGGAGGCCGGATCGTCGGCTCGACGGACCGTCAGGACTCGATGGACGTCAGGACTCGATGGACCGTCAGAACTCGACGGACCGTCAGGACTCGATGGACGTCAGAACTCGATGGACCATCAGAACTCGACGGTGGTCCACGGCGCCCGATCGACGGTCAGGAGGCGGTCGAGGTCGGCAGCGGCGCCGGCACGCGCCTCCTCGATGCGCCTGGCCGCCAGCAGCGTCGTCGCCCGCACCGAACCCAGCACCAGCGCCCCGAGGACCTGCACCGGGACCACCAGCTCCGGGCTGCGTGTCGAGGCGGTGCACTCCGCGCCGTCAGGACCCGCATGCAGGTGCCACACCCCACCGGCCCGACCTTCGGGGTCGACGACCTCGAACACGGCCCGGCCCGCCTGGCCGTACCCACGTTCGGTGAACATCCGGGGGACGTCGAGGACGCGGGCGAACACCGGCGGGCCGGTTCGGGCGTGCAGGGCGTGCGGCTCGGTCACCATCCACGGCAACGCGTCGTCGACCGGTCGCAGCCACGTCGTCGTGCGGGTGGTGAGGTCGATGTCGCAGACGTGCTGCCACAGCGCGGACTCGGCCTCGGGGTCGGCGGCGACGAGTTCTTCGAGGACGACCGTGCCCTGCGGGATCGGGTCCTCCTCGCCGGTGTCGATCCGGTACCGGGCGTAGCCGCGATCGGCGACCTCGACCAGCCGCCGGGTGGTCGTCCCCTCACGCCAGCTCGGGGCGTCCTCGAGGACGGCCAGCCGCCACATGCCGTCGGTGATCCCCACCACTCCCCCACGGGCGGCTCGAACCGCGTCGTGGATCGCCGGCCAGCGCGCCGCTGCCGCGTCGGCGGTGACCTCACGGACCAGGCGCACATCGACCGGGTCGTGGAACCGCATCCGGGTCCGGTCGATGGCGTAGGCGACGTGGTCAACCGCCGGACCGAAGCCGAAACGCCCGTAGATCGCGGACTCGGAGGCGTAGAGCACCGCCAGCGCCTCACCGCGCTCGACGGCCTCGTCCATCGCGGCGTGCATCATCGAACGCAGCAACCCGCGCCGACGCATCGTCTGCGCCACCCCGACGGCGGTGACCGCCGCGACGGGGAGGCGTCGTCCACCGGGCAGGCTGAGGTCCGTCTCGATCACGCCGAGGTTGCCGACGACCCGGCCCTGGTCACGCACCCACCATGCCCGGTAGTCGGTGGCCATCGCCCGCACGAGCGGGAGGACCTCGGCGTCCTCCTCCGGTTCGTGGAAATGCCGGTTCATCGCGCGGGCGAACGAGGGCAGATCGTCGGCGGCGACCCGGCTCGGACGGTGGTCCGCGTTCACCATCACCGGTCGCCGTCGGGGTGAGGGGGGTGTGTGGTCACCGGGTCAGCGTGCGGCGGTGGCGGTGTCGAGCGCCCGCACCACGGCGTGCACGCTGTCCTCGGCGTGCTCACCGGAGACGACGACACGGGCGACCAGGTGGTCGAGACCGGCGTCGCGGTAGCGGGCCAGGAACGGTTCCGGGTCGTCGGCGCCGGTCGCGGCCCAGCCGAACGCATCGAGGACCTCGTCGCCGAGCGCCTCGGCCAGACCGGCCGCGTCGGCCCCGGACTTGTGCGCGGCCTTCACCCGTTCGACCGCGTCGCCGAATCCCTGACGGGCGAAATGGGAGGCGTACGCCGGCAGCGCCGCGTACTGGCCGATCTGGGCCGCCAGAGCGGCCTTGGCGGCACCGAGGTCGTCGGCGACGGCGACGCGGACGTAGCCGGCCACCTCGACGTCGGCGGGGTCGCGATCGGCGTCCACCGCGGCCTGACGCACGATCCCGGCGGCGCGTTCGACCTCGCCGGGCGAAGACCAGTTCAGCAGCACCCCTCGGGCGTCCGAACCGGCCAGCGCGAGCATCTTCGGTCCCATCGCCGCCAGGTACCGCCGCGTCGCCGGTGGGAGCGGGGAGATCGTGAGCCGGAACTTCTCGCAGCGCAGCACCTCGCCAACGAAGTCGGCGCGTTCACCGGCCTCGAGTCGGTCCAGGATGGTGAGGATCTCCCGGGAGGCGGTCAAGGGCTTGACGACCTCGGCGCCGTGGCCCGGGGCCATCGTCGCCGGGTGGCTCACCCCCAGCCCCAGCAGGAACCGACCGCCACTGGCCTCCGCCAACGTCGCCGAGGCCATCGCGAGCTGGGCGGGTGAGCGTGTCCAGATCGGGACCACCCCGATCCCCACCTGCAGGTCGGTGGTCGCCGCCGCCCACGCCTGACACAGCAGCAACGCGTCGCGACCACGCGCCTCGTTCGTCCACAGCGAGGTGAACCCCGCCGCCTCGACGTGCTCGGCGATCCGCTGCTGGATCGCGATCGTCAGGTCCTCGCTGACACCGATGCCGAGTCTCATGTGGGCTCCTGTGGGTCCGCGTCGGGTGGTTGGCTCCCCCCGCCGGACGAGGCGTCAGGATCCTCGGGCTCCACCAGGTCCGGATCCGGGAGTTGGCTGGCGGCCGGCGGGTCGATGATCGCGACCAGCTGCTCCTGCCACCACGCCAGGTGGTCCATCACCGCCAGAGGATAAGCCTCGGGGTCGTCGCGACCGACCCGGCCGCGGTCGAGGGCCTCGACGTCGATCCGCGCCCCGATCGCGAGCCGGACGTCGTTGAGGACGCGGAGCAGGGTGACCGGCTCGTCATCGACCAGCTCGATCCGCAGCCGGCCGCGGTGGGTGACCCCCCGCTCCAGCATCGCGATCACCGCCTCGAGCCCGGCGAGGCGGTCGGCGAGCAACAACTCGTCGAGGAGGTCACGCACACGTTCCTCGGCGTCGGCGTCACCCAGGATCGCGGGGGGGAAGAGCCGTCGCACCACCGGATCGCTGCGGTCGCTGCTCGCCAACGAGGAGCGCAGTTCGTCGTGGAGCCGGCGGAGGAGCTCGACCTCGGCAGGGTGGAAGGTGGCACGCACCGCGCCGTCGACGAGCCGGAAGGTGCGGCTCACGTCGAGCGCTGCATCGTGGCGTGCAGCCCGTACCCGTGGAGCTGCTGGACGTGCAACTCGGCCATCTCGCGTGGTTCGGAGGCGACCAACGCCCGGCCCTGGTGGTGGACCTCGAGCATCAGCTTGCGCGCCATCGGCTCCTCGTAGCCGAACACCCGGCGGAGCACGAACACGACGTAGGACATCAGGTTCACCGGGTCGTCCCACACGATGACGTCCCACGGCGTCGTGGTTTCGACATGCGTCGCCGTGTCCGGGTCGACGTGCCGGACCGGGGCCGTCGTCGGGTCGGCGAGGGACGCCACCGAGTGCCTACCTCCCGAACGCTGTCCGACACCACCGGGGCCACCGGGGCCACGGCGGCCGTGGGCGTCACGTGGTGGGGGTGCTGCTGGTCAACGCCGACGACGGCGGGCCATGCGACGCTGCCGCTCCCGCTCCTCGAGCTCCTCCCAGGACGGCGGCGGCGCCAACGTGTGACCGACCGGGTTGTTCGGCGGGGCCTGCTTGGTCACCGTGATCCCCGTCGCGCCCTTGCGGCCCGACTCGGTCTCCTGGACCTCGAACTCCACGACGTCCCCCGACCGGAGCGGCTCCGATGGCGCCTCGGTGCCGGCGACGTAGAACTCCTGTCCGTCGTCGGCGACGATGAACCCGAAGTTCCGGGTGGTGTCGAAGAGCTTGACGTGTCCGTTGGGCATGGGGAGGTGACCTCACTGGCTGAACGGGGGCGGCGGCCGTCGGCGCGGCTCCGGCGAGGGCCGGGGCGCGGTGTCCGGGTCCGTCGCCGAGGGGCCGAGAGGCCACCGACGCGACGCGCTCCGGGCACGACGGCCGACGGACGCCGTCGATCGACGGCGCGTCGGGAGGTGGGAGCGTAGCGCTTCACCGCCCGGGTCGTCAGCCCCGGCCGGCTCACCACTGGGTGCACACCCCTGGCCGGCTCACCCGTGGGCGGCTCACCCCTGGGCGGCTCACCCGTGGGCGGCTCACCCCTGGGCGGCTCACCCCTGGGCGGCTCACCCCTGGGCGGCTCACCCCTGGGCGGCGACCCACGCCGTCGCGGCGTCCTCGACCTCGTCGTAGTCACCGTCGGCGAGGGCGGCGACCGCCGAGCGGCCGTCGAGGCGTCGCTGCTCACGCAGGAACCACCGCCCGGCGGCGTCGTCGTCGGCCCAGCCCTGCAGCACCCGGAGCACGTCGAGGGCGACCTCCACCGGGGTGCGGTCGACGTCGGTAGCCGAATCGGCGGCGGTGACCTCGTCGGCGGCCGTGACCAGCTCGTCGACGGGGTCGTCGCCGACGATGGCGCGCAGCTCCGCCTCGTCGTCGAGGGGGTCGTCCCGGTACACGGCTACCTCCGACTGCGCAGCTCGTCGTGCTCGCGCTCACACGCCTCGACGAACGACTCGGCTGCCGCGATCCGATCCGGCAACCGCGAGTGCTCGTCCTCGATCGCGCCGAGCCGGGCGTCGACGGCTTCGTCGAGTGGCTGATCGGTGTGCTGGATCCCCCGGAGCAGGCGACGGTCCACCTCGTCGCGCAACGCGCGGCCCTCGCTCCGCGACCGGCGGAGTCGGCGAGCCTCGACCGCGAGGTACTCGTCGTACCGCCGCAGGTTCGCGAGCTCTTCGCGGGCGCGCAGCAGCGTGAAGTAGGCGGCCTCTACCTCCTCGCCGTGCCGACTCACGGGCTGACCTCCCGGCCATGGTGCGTCACGTGGCGGGGAGCACAGCGGGTCGCCCGGCGGGTCACGCGGTGCCTTCCTCGACCCGTCGCTTCAGCCCCGAGAGCCCGTGTTCGAGGATGCCGCGACTCGCACGCTTCTTGAGGTAGCCGGGGAGTGGCACGGAGACGTCGACGTCGAGGTGGAACCCCACCCAGGTGTGCTCCGGCCCCTGCGCAACGAGCTGGTAGTGCGCGTCGAGCTGACTGAGGACGTCGCCGTCGACGAGGTGCCAGAGCACGTCGTCACCGTCGTAGCGGTACTCGATCGTGCACTCCACCTCCATGATCTTCGCGTCGATGCGCAAGCGGACGTTGCGGGGGGACCCGTCGTCGTAGGTGTCGAGGACTCTGGCGGAGCGGACGCCGTCGATCCACGACGGGTAGGCACCGACGTCCAGGATCACCGCGGCCACGTCGCGAAGGGGGGCGTCGATGGTGATCTCGTCGTCGACCCGCTCCCCCACGCTCGCCACCTCCACAAGCCGCTGCCCACGTGCGTGCCCGGGATCGTCACCGGCCCGCGGGAGCCTACCGGTGCTCGGCCTCGAGCTCGTCGGCGAGGCGGCGCAGTCCGGCCTCGCGTTCACGCAGCTGCCGCACCTCCCGCTCCAGTCGACGGCGCATCGCCGACGTCTCGGCGACCGCCGGACCCAGCAGCTCGGGCCCCTCCCCCGCCCAGGCCGGGCACACCTCCCGGAAGTCGCACCAGTCGCACAGGCGGTTCGGGGTCGGCATGAACGCCTCGTCACGCACCGCCGCGGCGGTGGCCAGGACCGCCTCACGCGCCGCATCCAGGTCCAGTTCGTCGCGGTGCACGGTCACGACCACCCCGGCGACGACGAAGTCCAGCGACACGGTCTCGGGGAGCGCGCCGTACAGGTGGCGGCAGGCCAGGGCGTACAGCGCCAGCTGCAGCGAGCCGGCGACGTGGCGTCGGTCACGGACCTTGCGGTTCGTCTTGTAGTCGACGACGTGGAAGGCACCGTCATCGTCGACGTCGACCCGGTCGATCGAGCCGACCACCGTGGCCTCGTGTTCGATCGGCATCTCGAACCACGCCTCGGTCGCGACCGGGAGGCGGTAGCTCCCGGCGACGCGGTGGTGGTAGCGCCGCAGCACCTCCTGGGCGTGGCGGTAGAACGCGACCTGTTCGTCACGTGGGAGGTCGGCGAACCCGCTGGAGTCCCAGTGTTCGTACAGGAACCCCAGCAGCTCCTCGACACCGGGCGGTTCCGGGAGCTTGCGGTCGTAGAACGCCTCCAGGGCAGCGTGCACCGAGGACCCGAACGACAGGTGCGGACTGGGCTTGGTGGGGAGACGGTCGATGTAGGCGTAGCGGAACTTGCGGGGACAGTTCGCGTACGTGTCGACGCGGCTGAACGACAGGCGCACCCGGCCGTGACGGTCGATGAGGGGTGCCTGCCGTGGTTCGAACTCACCGAACGTCCCCGGCGGGGCGGCGTCGACGTCGATGAGACGCACATTGGTGGCACCGCCGTCGGCGTCAACAGTTGCCGGTGGGTCGGCGGGTGCCGGGGCGTCGGTGGGCACCGGTGGGTCGGTGGGTGCCGGGGCGTCGGTGGGTGCCGGGGCGTCGGTGGGTGCCGAGGCGTCGTCGGCTGCGGGGTCGGAGCTCATGGCGGGAGCGTAACGACCTGATCATGGTGGCCGGCGGAGGGTTCCGCGCCGTCGACGGCCGGGCGACCCTACGCCCTGGCGGCGAGTGCCAGCACCTCGTCGTGCAGCCGGCCGTTGCTGCTCAACGCCGAGCCGCCATCGGCGGTCCGCACCCCGGAGAGGTCGGTGAACCGCCCACCGGCGGCCTCGACGACGACCTTCACCGCGGCGAGGTCCCACACCTTGACCTCGGCCTCCACGGCGACGTCGGTGCTCCCGGCGGCGACCAGGCAGTGCTGCCAGAAGTCGCCGTACCCCCGTACCCGCTGCGCCCGGGCCGAGAGCTCGGTCACCAGCGGCAGCCGTCCCTCGGCCGCGAACAGCTCCAGGCCCCCGAACGCCACCTCGGCGGCACCCAGGTCGGCGACGTCGCTGACGGTGATGGCACGGCCATCCTGGCGCGCACCACCCCCGACGACGCCGTCCCACCTCGACGCCAGCGCCGGAGCCGAGACGACACCGGCGACCTCCTGCCCGTCGAGGCGCACCGCGATCAACGTCGCGAACACCGGGTTGCCCTTCACGAAGTTCGTGGTGCCGTCGATCGGGTCGATCACCCAGGTGGGCGCATCCTCGTCGCCCTGGCGTCCCGCCTCCTCGCCCAGCACGGCGTGACCCGGGTACCGGGCGGCGATCTCACGGCGGAGCGCCGACTCGACACCCTCGTCGACGGCGGTGACCCAGCTGCCATCGGTCTTGGTCCGGACGTCGAGGTGACGCCGGAACGACGCCATCGTCAGTGCGTCGGCGACGTCGGCCAGCTCGGCGGCCGCGTCACGCCATTCGAGGGCCCGCCCGTCACGGCCGGCCTCGTCGACCGAGGTGCTCACCAGTCGAACGTCATGCCGTCGAACCGGAGGATGATGTCGTTGGGCTGCACCGTGAGGACGACCTCCTCACGCGGCACCCACAGCGGGATGCAGGGGCCCTGACCGGCGTGACCCATCAGGCAGATCTGGATCTTGCCTTCCTGGTCGACCCCGATGATCTGCCGGGCGTAGCTGAGCAGCTCGTGGAACTCGGCGGACCCTGCCCGGCGCTTCTGGTAGGCGGTCGCCCACCGCGACTCGGATCGTCCGTAGTTCGCGATCACCTGCCCGGGGGAGAGCTTGGTGATCCCGGTCAGCGACCGGACCACCTTCAACGCCTTGTCCTGCTTGGGCGCCTTGCCGACGCGCACGGCGGCATCGGGTTCCTTGAGACGGCCTGGCAGGTCCTCGAGCTCGAAGTTCCCGGCGGCCTTGGCCGCCTTCTGTCGCTCGACGGGGATCTGGACCTCGGTCTTGGTGGCCACCGGGACTCCAACATGTCTGGATCGGGGGGACGGCACATCGGTGACGTGCGTCACGTCGTGACGGGGTGTCGAGGAGCGTGGACGGTTCCGGGTGGGAACCGATGCACGGCGCGGACGCTCGACGCTGGCGCTGCTCGGACGCGGTGCGGCGCGGTCCGAGGGTGCGGGCCGCGTGGTGCCTCCACCCCGGAGGATACGGGCCACGCGGCGGGCGCGACACCGTCCGGGCGCGACACCGTCCCCGACGCACCGGGCCGATCGGCCCCCTCCTACCGGACGTAGTCACGTGCCGACGAATCGTTACCGTACGTAGTGGCGCCATCAGCCATGGATCCCCGGGCGGAGGTCCCGGAGCGGTCCGTCGATCGGCGCCGGGCGGCCCCAGGTAGTCCCCCCTCACGCCTGGGGCCGCTTCATGTCGACGATCGGCCCTCACGTCCGACACGCGGCGTTCGGTGCCAGGCGATCGTCGGTCAGCTCGAACACAACGACAGAACGACGCTGATCGTGGCTCCGCCGCGCCGGTCCGGGGCGTGGAGAAGGTTGGTACCCCCGACCGGATTCGAACCGGCGTCACCACCTTGAAAGGGTGGGATCCTAGGCCGCTGGACGACGGGGGCGTGACCGCGAGTTCGCGGCACGCGTGGAGGCTAGCGGTCGGCACCGTGCGGGATCGAGCCGCGGGCCTCGTCGTTCGGGCCGCGGCCGTCACCGGACGAACCGGCGCCGGTCCCGTCCGAACCGCCGACCGCGTCGTTCGCGTCCCGACCCGCCCTCGACGCCGCCGGGCGATCGCGACGCCGCCAGTCGATCACGCCCACCACGAGGGCGACCACCACCGCGATCCGCCCGATCCAGCCGACGACGTCACCGACGACCAGGTACGGGGTCAACCCGGCGACCAGCGGCACCGACGAACGGATCGAGTCGACGGTGAACAGGTCGGTGTCCTGATGGGTGCCGCCGTCGGGGTCGACGAACGCCGAGCTCCCGGTCAGCGCGGCGTGCACCACCCACCGGCCCGTCTCGACCGCCCGCAACTGACTCTGGGCCAGGTGCTGGGCCGGTTCGGCCGAGTCCCCGAAGGAGGCGTCGTTGGTCACCGTGATCACGATCTGCGCGGGGTCGTCGTCGGCCAGGATGTTCTCGGCGACGACGTCGGAGAACTTCGTCTCGAAGCAGATGATCACCGCGGCCTTCACCCCGTCAGCCACCTCGACGTTGTGGGGTTCGTCGGCCGGGAGCGCGTCACGGGGGATCTGCTCCAAGGGCGGGAACCAGTCCAGGAGGTCACGAGCCGGGATGTACTCCCCGAACGGGACCAGGCGCCGTTTGACGTAGCGGTCGACCTCGTTCAGCCCCCCCTCGTACACCGACGCCGCCACGTAGCGGTTCTCGGCCGGCTCTGGGCCGTCCAACGTCACCCCCGACAGCAGCACCCCGACGACCTCGGCGGTCTCGTCGGCGCGCTCACCGAGCTGCTCGCCACGCGCCGAGTGGGGGTCGCGGTCCAGGGAGGATTCCGGCCAGACGGTGAGGTCGGGAACCCCGTCACGGTCCACCGCCGCGAGGGTCTCGTCGCGCAGCGCGGTCGCGATGCGCAGCGGCGGATCCGGGTCGGGGGTGTCGTCCTCCCAGTGCCGGACGTCGTTGCCCTGCACGGCCAGGACATCGAGGGTGCCGTCCTCGGCCGGCGGCTCGACGGTGGCCAGCACCGACACCAGCAGCGCACCGACGAAGATCACCAGCGGTCGTCGGGTACCGCCCAGGGCCTGCTCGACACGGCCGCCGTCGCGGTCACGGACGGCCCGGAGCGTCGCCATCGCCGCCATCGCGGCGGCGACCGAGATCAGCACCACCAGGAACGTTATGCCGCGGCCACCGAGGATCCGGGCCAGCGGCAGCAGCCACGAACCGTCGACGTGGGCGTACTCGATCGCGCCCCACTCGAAGCCGTTCAACGGGAACGTCCCCCGCCAGGCATCGATCCCCGTCCAGACGGCTGCGGCCGCGAACGGCAGCCACCACCGGTCCAGGAACACCGCGACGAGGGTGCCCAGCAGGCCGAACCACAGCACCTGCACCGCGACGAGGAGGCCCCAGCCGACGTAGCCGGCGGGGAGGATCAGCCAACCGAGCATCGGCGCGAACGCCGCCGCTCCCGCCAGGGCACCGAGTCGGAACCCCCGCACGGCCCCCCGCGGGCCCCGCCCATTGGCATGGTCGACGGCGGCGTCGAGCCACAGCGCCACGACCAGGAGTCCGGGTGCGGCGAACGACAGCGGCCACCACCCCACCGGCGGGTGGGAGGCCAGCAGAAGGAGCCCGGCCACCGCCGCCGTGGTCGGGGCGGCGAGGTTTCGCGGCATCAGGCGCAGTCGAGACAGAGCTGGCGGGTCGGCTCGGCGAGCTGGGTGTCCCGTTTCGCCATGTAGCAGGAGCGGCACACGAACTCGCCTTCCCGCAGACCTTCCACGGAGTCGTCGAGGTCCTCGACCGCCCGGACGACCTCGGGTTCCTCGTCGTCGAACGGGGCGTCGACCTCGCCCTCGTCGTCGACGGCGGCCTCGTCGTCGAACGTCGCACCGGTCGCCGCCGCCACCGTCGATCCCGGCGTCGACGTCGTCCCGCCCGCGTCCTCGTCCTCGACGGCGGCCTCCTCGGTGTCGTCGGAGTCGACCGATCCCGACCCGGTGGCGAACTCGTCGGCGTCGGCGTCGGCGGCGAACTCGTCGAGCTCGGCGTCGAGGGTCTCCATCGAGTCGTCCTCGAGGACGTCGGCCGCCTCGACCGGGTCGAGGGCGTCTTCGTCGTCGCGGGGAGTGCGAGAGCTCACGACCGGATCCTCACGTGATGGCGGCACGCTGGTGGACGTCGTACGAGGTTGTCGGGCCACTCATCGGCGATCCGGACCACCCCGTAGGGCGCGCTTGGTACCAGGTCCGACCACCCGGGTGCAAGGGCCGGACGGGAAACTTCGGTCGGCGCGCATGCGAGACCCCGGGCGCGTGTTGTGCGCCCGGGGTCTCGGGAACGGGGACGCTGCTCCGCCGTTGGGGCCGCCCGGAGCCCGTACGGCTAGCTCCGTGCGTTGTCTACTAAGCGGGTGCGTCCCTCGACGAGGTCACCGTGAACGGTGAGGAGTCGCTCCGCACCACCGCACTCGCCGTCGCCTGTGGCTCCCTGCGTGAGGAAACCGACGACGGGAGTTGCGGCCGCTCGACTCGGCGTTCGTGCCGATCGCCCTGCTGCGGCGGAGGACCGCCCCCTCCCCGTTCGGTGCTCGTCACTGCCGGGCGGACGCAACCAGCGCGACCCGGAGTCGTCAAGCCGTTGACAGACACCGGCTACCGGGATTGCGCTCGCCGCGCGAGGCGTGCACACCGGCGCCGTCCGCGGTAGGCGCGCCCGCCTCCGGACACCGCTGGTTCGACGACGGGTCGGCGCCGCCGGGTAGCGCACCGCCGCGCCTGTCAGCGGCCGGGAGCGTCCGGCAACGGGGCGTCGCCGTAGGCGGTGCGGCCGTTGACCACCGTGAGCACCGCCGGGTGGCCCCGCGGGTCGTCGGCGGCGTAGGGATCGCCCTCGAACGCCGCGAGGTCGGCGCGCATCCCGGCCCGGACCACCCCGACGTACCGGTCCTGACGCGCGGCACTGCGGCCGCCGAGCGTCGACATCGAGACCGCCTCCAGCCTCCCGACGGCGTGTTCGGCGTGCCGGCGCGTCTCGGCGTGCCACACCGTGCGCCACGGATCGGCCGCGTAGCTGTCACCGTCGGAGCCGAACGCCACCCCGATCCCCCGGTCCGCCAGCGCCCGGAACGGGTTCGTCCCCGCCGCCCGTTCGGGGCCGAGCCGGGTCTCGTAGACCCCACCGGGACCGCCCCACCGCCCCTCGTACGCCGGTTGGCCGGAGATGTGCAACCCGAGCTCGGCGACGTCGTCGAGGACGTCCACGGGGAGGACGTCGGCGTGCTCGATGCGGTGCCGCCCCCGGCGGATCATGTCGCGGCCGCCGTCACGGTCGAGGTTCTCGGCCACCTTCGCCCAGCACCGCACCGCCTGACGCACCGCGGCGTCGCCGACGGCGTGGACGGCCGACTGCAACCCGGTCCGCGTCACCTCGGTGAACCAGGCCACGAGGTTGTCGTCGTCGAACTCGAGCTCCCCATGGTGGCCCGGGCGGTCGTGGTACGGCTCGTCGAGGGCCGCGGTCCGCGCGCCGAGGGAGCCGTCGAGGAACAGGTCGCCACCGACGACCCGAAGGTCGCGTTCGATCGGGACCGCGAGGTCGAGGTCACCCCAGAACGGCAGGACCTCGATCGGCCACTCCCCCTCGACCCAGGCATCGAAGTCGTCGACCCCCATGAGGTCGGGTCCCCCCATCTCGTGCACGGACCCCACCCCCAGGCTGGCGGCGTGACGCACCGCGACCCGGCGTGCCTCGGCGAGGTGGGAGCGGTCCATCGCCCCGACCGACCACCGCCGCATGATGCGGTTCGCCTCCCGTCGGAGCACGCCGGTCGGCGTCCCCGCGTCGACCTCCACCCCGTCTGCCCGCGCCAACGGCGCCGAACGCAACGTGTGCTGGTCGACGAGGCAGCCGTGCCCGTCGGCGCGAGCCAGGTACACCGCCGCTCCCCCGGCGACGTCGGCGAGCTGCTCCGCGGTCGGGAGGTCGTCGGGGTACCCGTGCGGGTCCAGGCCGTGCCCCCAGATCACCCGGGACGTCGACTGGGCCGCGTACGCCGCCACCAGGCGGAGCAGCTCCGCACCGCTGCGCGCCTGGGAGAGGTCGAGGCCGCGCAACGACATCCCCATCGTGGTCATGTGGGCGTGGGCGTCGACGAACGCCGGGCCGATCACGCACCCGTCGAGCGCGAGCCGCGCACGGTGTGCCGGGGCGTGGTCGGGGTCGTCACCGACCCACACCACCCGGCTGCCGCGGACCAGCACGGCCCGCGCCTGGGTTCGTGCGTGGCCGAGGGTGACGACGCGATCCGCGGTGATCAGGGTGCCGCGGACCTCGTGTTGTGTGCCCCGACGCTGCGGGATCACCAGGGTGTCCTTCACGCCGCACCCACCGCGTTCACGCGGGACCTCCACCTCGACGATCACCTACGACCCCGATGCTAGGCCGGCGGACCCGACGTGTCACCGACGGGTCACCACTGCCCCACCGATCGGTCACCGACTCGTCACCGGGCCCGACGCCGCCGTGCCGGCCGGGCGCAGCTCGGTGGCCGAACCGGCGTCGATGCGGGCCTGGTCATCTGCCGGCTCAACACTCGCCGAGGCCCCGATGCTCATCACCAGGAACGCCGCGGCAGCGAGGAAGTACCCCAGCGTCACCCAGATCCGCCGACGGGCGACCGGCCGGCGGCGCACCTCGTCGACCATCGCCTGCAGGGCGGTGACGAACGCGGCGAGGACGCACCCCGCCGAGGTGAACACGAACACGACGGCGGCCCCTGCCTGGCCACCGGCGCCGATCACCCCGAGGACGGCGGCGAAGCCGACCCCGATCGCCACCGTCGACAGGCACACCCACCGCGCCGTCCGCAGCCGGCGCCGGTCGTGGTCGGTGACGCGGGTCGGGGAGCCGGAAGGCTCGTCGGCGTCGGTCACGGCAGGCCCCGCACCGACCACACGTCACGCCCGACCTCGTCGATCAGCGACGGTGCGGTGCCGGTGACGCGGGCCAGCACCGCCAGCACCCCGCCCAGCTCATCGAGACGCGGTCGGTACACGGCCCCTGCCAGGTCGTCGGCGCAGGTCAACGCCGCCCGGGCGGCCGCAACCGCGGTGACGCGGGCCGCGGCGGCGGCGCGGGAGAAGCGGTACCCGCCGCCGGCATCGGGGGTGGCACGGTGGGGCCCGATCCCCTGTGCGTGGTCGCGCCGTTCGGCCGCCGAACGCACCAGCGTCTTGGCCGCCTCGGTGCGGATCGACGCTTCGGCCAGTTCCCGGCGTGCCACCGCGTCATCGACGTCGACCAGCCGGTCCGCCAGCGCCAGGATCACCGCGTCGAGGGCCGCTTCGGCGACCCCGACCGCGCACGCGCCGAAGAGGATCCGTGAGACGTCGATGGCGGTGGTCGCGGCAGCGTCGGCGGCGCCCCCGGAGGCGAGGAGGCAGCCGGGATCGAGGCGTCCGGTGTCGACCACGACATCGGCCACCGGCAGGCCGACGGCGACACCCTCGTCACCGTCACCGTGGCCGTCGGCGATCGGGACCGCCCCGGCCTCGAGTCGGAGCAGGTGC
This sequence comes from Nitriliruptoraceae bacterium, assembly GCA_007125475.1. Classification (GTDB taxonomy): domain Bacteria; phylum Actinomycetota; class Nitriliruptoria; order Nitriliruptorales; family Nitriliruptoraceae; genus SLDB01. Next base: position 14,286 of record SLDB01000029.1, read on the forward strand.
CGCACACCGTCGGCGTCGACGGCGGACACCACCAGGTGGTCGGCGAGGGGTGCGAGCACGACCCCCGCCAGCACGCCGTGCAGCGCGGCGTCTTCACCGCGCTGTTGGTCGCCTCCCGGCGGCTGGTGATCGGCATCGGCCCGCCCTCGACGGCCCGCCTGGAGGCGCACCAGCGCCAAACCGTCCCCCGCGCCGCCCGGCACCCCCAGGGTCAGCACACCGGCCCCGGTCGCCGCCACGGAGGTCAGGGCAGCGTCGCCGGCGTCGTGCGCCGCCAGCGCCCCGGTCAGGTGGGCAGCCAGCCCGGCACCGAGGGCGGGGATCCCCCGGGCGAGCTCCTCGACGACGACGGTGGTGGTGCGTAGCGAGACGTCGGTGCCATCGACGTGCGAGGGCAACGCCAACGCGGTGAGGTCCATCGCGGCGAGCTCGTCGAACCGGGCACGGTCGAAGCCGGTGGGTGGCCCACCGTCGCGGGAGAGCGTCGCGAGGTAGCCCTGGACCAGCTCGATCAGGTGGCGTTCCAGTTCGTCGAGGGTGTGCACCACGGACCTCCGCGGGTCGGGGATCAACCGGCCTCGATGACGTGCCGTGGACGGTGGTTCACCGACTCGGCGCCGTCGTCGGTGACGATCACGACGTCCTCGATGCGGGCGCCGAATCTGTCCGGGAGGTAGATCCCCGGTTCGACCGAGAACGCCATCCCGGCACGCAGGGCTTCGGTGTTCCCGGCCACGATCCACGGCGGCTCGTGCTCCTCGACGCCGATGCCGTGACCGGTGCGGTGGATGAAGGAGTCGCCGTACCCGGCGTCGGCGATGACCTCACGCGCCGCGGCGTCGACCGACTCCGCGGTGGCACCGGGCGCGACGGCGGCGACACCGGCCCGCTGCGCCTCTTCCAGGACCAGGTGCACCTCGGCGTACTCGGCGGGGCAGCGGCCGACGACGTAGTTCCGGGTCTCGTCCGAGCAGTACCCCTCACGGGTGCCACCGATGTCGACGACCACCGGGTCTCCCTCGGCCAGCGGGCGGTCGCTGAGCTCGTGGTGCGGCGACGCCCCGTTGGGACCCGAGCCGACGATCACGAAGTTCACCACGTCGTGGTCGTCGAGGATGCGCTCGGTGATCTCGCGGCCGACCTCGGCCTCGGTGCGACCCGGCCGGAGCATCTCGGCGACCTGGGCATGGACGGCGTCGATCGCGGCCCCGGCGGCCCGCAGCGCGGCGATCTCGTCGTCGGTCTTGACGACCCGCAGCTCACGGGTCACCCGCGAGCCCGCCACCCACCGTGCCGAGGTCACCGCCTGCTGCAGCGCGAGGGTGAACGAGCTCCACAGCTGGTCCTGCACCGCCAGGACGCGCGGTGAGCCCGTCGCCGTGAGCAGGTCGCGGACCACCGCGATCGGGTCCTCGACCTCCTCCCACGGCCGGAGCTCGGCGTACGCGGTAGCGCCACTGGCCTCGGCGCGCGGCGCCTCGAGGGCCGGGACGACCAGCTGCGGGTCGGCCTCGGCGGGGACGACGAGCATCGTCAGCCGCTCCAGCGGCAGCGCGTCGTACCCGACCAGCCAGCGCAGGTCGGGGCTGGGCCCGACCAGCAGCGCGTCGATCCCCTCGGCCTGCATCGCCTCCTGGGCGCGTCGGATCCGGGTGGTGTCCACGTCGTCCTCCGTGTCGTGCGCTCACGTCCTCGGCGTCGTCCGTGACACCCCGTCGGGGTCGCCACGGGCCCGGCCACCGTCACACCTTCAGCCGCAGCCCCGCTCCGACGACCTCGAACGTCACCGGGGTCACGCCGACCACGTCACCGTCCGCCTCCACCGACAACCGGCGCTCGGCGGTGACCTCGACCCTGGTGCTCCGCCAGGCGCGCACGTCCGGGCGTTCGAGGTGCCGGCCACGGCGCAGCTGCCGGCTGGCGGTGAGGAGGTCGACGGGTCGGGCGCGCCACGCCTGCACGTCGAGGTAGCCGTCCGCCGGCAACGCCCGTGGTGCGACGTGCAGCCCACCGCCGAAGAACTGCCCGTTCGCCACGACGACGTTGCACAACGCCTCGGTGACCTCCCCGGCGTCGAACCGGACGGTGGTCGCCGGGCGCCGGAATGACGCGGCCGCCGCGGCGATCGCGATCCGGTAGCGGGCGGGTCCGAGCCGTCGCGGCAGGCACCCCGCCAGACGGACGACATGCGCGGCGTACCCGACGTCGGCGACGTTCACCGCCAGGCGGGTGACCTCACCGCCGTTCCGCGTCCTGGCCCGGATCCGGATCAGGTCCAGCGGCTGGGTGTCTCCGGTGACCAGGTGGTCGACGAGGACCTCGGGGGGGCGATCCAGACCGAAGGTGCGCATCAGATCGGCGCCGCTGCCGGCGGAGACCACCCCGAGGACCGGGGCAGCCTCCCCCCGGGGTTCGGCGGTCTCGGCGTCCAGCAGACCGTTCACGATCTGCTGGACCGTGCCGTCACCGCCGACGGCGACCACGAACCCGCGCCCGTCGACGGCGGCCCGTGCGGCGAGCTCCTCGGTGCCGACGGCGTCGTCGCCGACGGCGAC
>SLDB01000059.1 GCA_007125475.1 Nitriliruptoraceae bacterium
GCGCGTTCCTCACCGACGGTGACGACTACCTCGGCGTGGTGCGTCCCCCGGTCCGCCTCGACGACCTGTCGTTGTACGACGGGGTGCAACTGGTGGCCCACGAGCTCGAGGCGCTGATCCGCCGCGCCCCCGAGCAGTGGCACGTGTTCGTGCCGAACTGGCTCGCCGACCGCGAGCCACGGCACGCGGTCGCGGCCGAGTGGCGCCGCGGTGGCCCCTGGCGGCGGCTTGCCCGCGAGGCGTACCAGCGCCGGCGCCGTCGGAGCGCACAGCCGCGTGCCGGTGGCCAGCCGGCGTCGTCGGCCGGCGAGTGAGGATCACGCTCGTCTCGCCGTACGACCTCGGGGTCCCCGGTGGGGTGCAGTCCCACGTCCTGGACCTCGCCGCGGCGCTCCGTGGTGTCGGTGACCGGGTGCAGGTCATCGCCCCGGGGTCGGGACCGCACACCGGGGTGGGGCGCAGCACCCCGATCCCGGCGAACGGCTCGCTGGCACCGGTGGCGCCGTACCTCGCGGCCGCCCGCCGCACCGCGGCGGCGTTGCACCGCTTCCGCCCCGACGTCGTCCACGTCCACGAGCCGCTCGTGCCGTGCGTCGGCCCCGCCGCGGTGCTTCGGGCGGCACCTGCCCCGGTCGTGGCGACGTTCCACGCCGCGACGGCGTCGCCGACGGTGATGCGTGCGCTCCGGCCGCTGGGACGCCTGCTGCTGCGTCACCTCGACGACCTCATCGCGGTGAGCGGGGCCGCGGCGGTCACGCACGCCGCCGCGTTGGGGGTACCGGCCTCACGCTTCCACCTCGTGCCCAACGGGGTCGACGTGGCCCGTTTCGCCCACGCCCGGGCGCCGGCGCCACCCGACGACGTCGCGACGGTGCTGTTCGTGGGGCGCCTCGAACCACGCAAGGGCCTCGACGTCCTCATCCGCGCCTTCGCCGAGGTGCGTCGCACCCGGCCGCGCACCCGTCTGGTCGTCGTCGGGGACGGACCCGAGCACACCCGCTGCCGCGACCTCCTCGACCCCGCCGACGCCGAGTACGTACGGTTCGCCGGGCGGGCCGGCGCCGGTGAACTCCCGGGTCACTTCGCCGCCGCCGACGTCTTCGTGGCCCCCGCCCGGGGGGGCGAGTCGTTCGGGATCGTGCTGTTGGAGGCGATGGCGGCCGGTACGCCGGTCGTCGCCTCGGCGATCGACGGCTACCGCGGGGTGGTCCGGGACGGTGTCGACGGGGTCCTCACCCCGCCCGGGGACCCCGCGGCCCTGGCCGCGGCGATCGTCGACCTGTTGGCCGACCGTCACCGCGCTGCCGGCCTCGCCGCCGCCGGACGACGCCGCGCCGGGGAGTTCGACTGGTCGGTGATCGCCACGCGGCTGCGCACCCGTTACCAGCGACTCCTCGAGGCGTGAGGCATCGCCGGGGCCGGGGTGGGACGAGCCGCCACCGGCCCCGACGGCACCGCCTGCGTGGGGAGACGCAGGTGACGTCGTACCCTCCCGACCGTCTTTGTGCCGTCATCGCCCTGCCTCGCGATCCGGAGCCCGCCGGTGATCCCACGTCCGTTGCGCCGCACCACCGCCGTCCTCCTGGCCATCACCCTCCTGGCGGGGGCCTGTGGCGGCGAGGACGAGGTGGTCGAGGAGCCGGTCGAGGAGCCCGAGCCGGAACCTGACGACGACGCCGGCGACGACACCGCAGACAAGCCGGAGCCGGAGCCCGAGCCGGAGCCCGAGCCGGTCGACGACCGCCCGTTCTCGCCGTTGACGGGGGAACGCGTCGACGAGGAGGTGCTCGAGCGGCCGCTGTTGCTGGTGAAGGTGCCGAACACCCCCCCGGCCCGTCCGCAGGCGGGGTTGGACGCCGCCGACGTCGTGTACGAGGAGGTCGTCGAGGGCGGTGCCACGCGGTTCCTCGCGATCTTCCACAGCGAGGTCCCCGACGTCGTCGGCCCGATCCGTTCGGCACGGCCGGTCGACACCGAGCTCATGTCCGGGTACGGCGCCTCGGCGTTCGCGTACTCCGGTGCACGAAGCGAGGTCCAGCGGATGCTCGCCGGGACACCGTCGGTGCGGTTGGGTGAGGGCAGCGCCGGCTTCTACCGCGACGCCTCACGGTCGGTCCCCCGGGAGTACACCCTGTACATCGACGCCCCCACCGTGCTGGACAACGCGGTCGAGCGCGGCGCCGAGCCGTTCACCGAGGTCGGGTGGGAGTTCGACGAGGACCCCCCGGACGGCGCGGTGCGGTGTCCACCGGAGGACGAGGCGTGTGACGATCCGGGTGCCGCGGTCGACGTCCGGATGTCGCGCTCCTACGTCACCGGCTGGGAGTACGACGTCCGCAAGGGCGTGTACCGGCGTTCCCAGAACGACACCCCCACCGAGGTCACCGGATCGGGGCGCGTCGGGGCGGCGAACGTCGTCGTCCTCGACACCCGTCACTACGTCGGGGCGTCGGGGTACCCGGAGACGAGCGTGATCACCGAGGGCGCACCGGCGGTGGTGTTCCGTGACGGCGAACGGTTCGAGGCCCGGTGGGAGAAGCCCAGCGCCGACGCCCCACTGCGGATCCTCACCCCGGACGGCGACGCCTTCCCCCTGCGGCCGGGGGCGACGTGGGTGCACCTGCCGGACGACCTCCCGCCCCCGCCCGGGTAGGCCCCCGGAGGCCGTGATCGGGTGCCGTCGCCGCCCGGCACGCAGTACGCTCGTCTCGGCGCGCACCGTCGGGCCCGCCGCCCCGCGGCGCCCCCGGCGGACGCCGGCACCACCATCCCCGTCCAGCCCCCGCCGGCCCCGTCCACGGCCCCGGGGCGCAGCGTGCGGACCACACGGGACCGCGACCGGAGCACCGACATGACCGAGCACGCCAGCACCGACCAGCACACCGGCACCACCCGGGTCAAGCGCGGCCTCGCCGAGATGCTCAAGGGTGGGGTGATCATGGACGTGGTCACCGCCGACGAGGCCCGTATCGCCGAGGAAGCCGGAGCCGTCGCCGTGATGGCCCTCGAGCGCGTCCCCGCCGACATCCGCCGGGACGGTGGCGTCGCCCGGATGTCGGACCCGGAGATGATCGAGGAGATCATCGCGGCCGTCTCGATCCCGGTGATGGCCAAGGCGAGGATCGGGCACTTCGTCGAGGCGCAGGTCCTCGAGTCGCTCGGCGTGGACTACGTCGACGAGTCCGAGGTCCTCACCCCCGCCGACGAGGCGAACCACATCGACAAGTGGCGGTTCGGGGTCCCGTTCGTCTGCGGGGCGACGAACCTCGGTGAGGCCCTGCGCCGGCTCTCGGAGGGTGCCGCGATGATCCGGTCGAAGGGCGAGGCCGGGACCGGCAACGTCGTCGAGGCGACCCGGCACATGCGCTCGATCGCCGGGGAGGTTCGCCGGCTGGCCACCATGGACGAGACCGAGCTCTACGTCGCCGCCAAGGAGCACCGGGCCCCCGTCGAGCTCGTCCGGGAGGTCGCCGAGACCGGCAGGCTCCCGGTGGTGCTGTTCACCGCCGGTGGGATCGCGACCCCGGCGGACGCGGCGATGATGATGCAGCTGGGCGCCGACGGGGTGTTCGTCGGCTCCGGGATCTTCAAGTCGGGGGATCCGCAGCGCCGGGCGCGGGCGATCGTGGAGGCGACGACGCACTTCGCGGACCCTGCGGTGGTCGCGAAGGTCTCACGTGGGCTCGGCGAGGCGATGGTGGGCATCGAGATCTCCAGCCTCGGCGACGACGAGAAGTACGCCGCGCGCGGCTGGTGAGCACCTCGTTCCTCCCGGCACGGATCGCGGTGAGCCGCTGGGTCCCCGGTGAGCGTCTCGACGCCCCGGAGGCCGATCCCGCACCCGTCCCCGGGGCGCCGGTGGTCGGGGTGCTCGCCCTGCAGGGTGACGTCCTCGAGCACCGCCGGGCGCTGCGCCGCTGCGGCGCCGAGGTGGTGCTGGTCCGTGACCTCGACGGCCTCGCCGGGGTCGACGGGCTCATCCTCCCCGGGGGGGAGTCGACCACGATCGGCAAGCTCCTCGAGCGCTTCGGGATGCTCGGGCCGTTGCGGCGGCGGATCGACGCCGGCCTACCGGTGCTGGGCACCTGTGCGGGGATGATCCTCCTCTCCGACGAACTCGATCAGGACACGGTGCAGCCGTTGGTGGGGGGGCTCGCGGTCCGGACGCGACGGAACGCCTTCGGTCGTCAACGCGACTCGTTCGACACCCGCATCGAGGTCTCCGCGCTCGCCGGGGGTCCGCTCGACGTCTCGTTCATCCGGGCCCCGCGGGTCGAAGCCGTCCTCGACGACGACGTCGAGGTCCTCGCCGAGGTCGGGGGGTACCCGGTGATGGTGCGCCAGGGTCACCTGCTGGCGACGGCGTTCCACCCGGAGGTCACCGGCGACGACCGGGTCCACCACGCCCTGGTCGAGGCGGTCCGGGCCAGCCGTCCACACGCCGACGGGGGTGTCGCCCATGGATGAGGCCGCGCTGCGCCGTGCACCGAAGGTGCTGCTGCACGACCACCTCGACGGTGGGTTGCGGCCGGAGACGATCGCCGCGCTGGCCGCCGGGGCGGGGATCCCGCTGCCGGCACCGGAGCACGACCTCGCCGCGTGGTTCCACCGCGGCGGGTCCGGCGGCGACCTCGCCACCTACCTGGAGCCGTTCGCCCACACCGTCGCGGTGATGCAGCGCGCCGAGGCGCTCCGCCGCGTCGCCCGGGAGTGTGTCGAGGACCTCGCCGACGACGGCATCGTCCACGCCGAGGTGCGTTTCGCCCCGGAGCTGTGCACCGACGGTGGGCTCTCGCTCGACGCCGTCCTCGACGCCGTCGCCGACGGGCTGGCCGAAGGGCCCGACGAGGTCGGTGTCCGACTCCTGGTGTGCGTGATGCGCCACCTGGATCGCGGTGGGGAGGTCGTGGCCGCGGCCGTGCGCGCCCGTGACCGGGGGGTCCCGGTCGTCGGCGTCGACCTGGCCGGCCCGGAGGCGGGCCACCCCGCCGCCGC
>SLDB01000109.1 GCA_007125475.1 Nitriliruptoraceae bacterium
GCCGCCCAGTCCCACGGCTGCAGGCCGAACTCGATGTAGGCGTCCAGCCGTCCCGCCGCCGTCCAGGCGAGGTCGAGCGCGGCCGCACCACCACGCCGCAGGTCACGCACCTCCCCCAGCAGGGCCGCCGCGTCCGCCGCCTGGTCGGCACGCACGGCCGCGTCGTAGGCGAACCCGGTCGCCACCAGCGTCCGTCCCGGGTCGGACACCCCGGTCACCGCCAGGGTGGTCCGGCCGCACGCCGCGCCGGCGCCGCGCGCCGCGTGGAAGGTCTCGCCGCGTCCGGGATGGTGGACCGCGCCGGCGAGCGGTCCCTCGTCGTCCTCGACGGCCACCGAGACGCACCACATCGGGATGCCGTAGAGGAAGTTCACCGTCCCGTCGAGGGGGTCGACGACCCACCGCCGGCCGCTCACCCCCCGACGAGGGGCCTCGCCCTCCTCGGCGACGAGTCCGTCGTCGGGGCACCGTCGCAGCAGCTCGTCGGCGATGAGCCGTTCCGCGGCGCGGTCGGCGTCGGAGACCGGGTCGGTGGCCGACGTCTTGCTCGAGACGTCGAGGTCCTCGCCGTCGGCGCGGCGCGTCGCGAAGCGCGACAGCAGCGCCCCGGCCTGCCGCGCCACGTCGAGGGCGACCTCGCGGAGCCGGGCGGGGTCGGCGGCGGCTGGTGGTGCGTGCGTCACGACGTCCTCCTCGGTGGTGCCGACCGACGACGCGTCCGACGACGTGGAGAGGCTAGGGCTCCCCGCCCGCGGTGTGCGCCGAACCACGCCGCCGGTCGGCGACGTGCAGCGCCGACGCCACGGCGAGGACCCCTCCGGCGAGCACACCGCCGGTGGTGAACCCGAGGAGCATCCCGAGCGCGGTGATCATCGGTCCCACCGCGACCGGGGCGAGGGTGGAGGCGATCTGGTTCACCATGTCGCGGAGCCCGAGCGCGACGCCGAACTTGTCGGCAGGGGCGGCCCCGGTGACCATGCTCAGCAGCAGCGGGAGGCTGATCCCCCGGCCGATCCCGATCAGGATCGAGGGGATGAACGCGGTGAGCGCACCGGTGACGTGTGGGGCGACGACCAGCCCCGCGGCGGCACCCACCAGTGAGACGATGGTCACGACCTGGGCCGAGGCCAAGCGGGTGAGCACCCCGCTGGTGGGGGCCGTCACCGCCGCCACCAGACCGGACGCGGCCATCACGGTCCCGGCCAGCCCGGGTTCGAACCCCTCCTCGACGAGGAACACCGGGAAGTAGGCGGTGAACACCAGCGCCGTCCACAACCGGGCGAAGGTGAGCAACAGCGCGATCCGGATCCCGCGGATCGTCAGCAACTGCAGCGCCGAGGCGAGCCCGGCTCCCTGACGCGTCGCGATCTGGCCGGGGGGGCGCATGTCCCGCAGCGTGACCCCGATCACGGTGAACGCCACGCAGTACACGACCGGCACGAGGAACGCCAGGCGGAAGCCGAGCACCTGCGCCGCTCCGCCGAGGAGGATCGGCCCGACCATCGACCCGACGTTGCTGAAGAAGCTGAACCGCCCGGTGTGGCGTGGCCGGTCCTCGGGGGGGCCGATGCTGGTGACGTAGCTCTGCGACGCCACCCACCCGAGGCTGAACGTCGCCCCGATCACCAGCTGCAGCGGCAGGAACCACCAGTACCCGGTCACCAGCAGGTACAGCGCCCACGTCACCGCGGCACCGCCGGTGCCGAGGACGAACGCGCGCTTCGGGCCGAGACGGTCGACGACGGCCCCCAGCGGCACCGCCAGCACGGCCGGAGTGAGCGCACCGGCGCCGACGAGGACGCCGATGACGTCGAAGCTCGCGCCGAGCTCGCGGGCACGCAGCGGCACGATGAAGCTCACCTGGGCGAACATCGCCAACCCGAACCCGCCGCTGAGGTACGCCAGCCACAACGCCCACGTCGGGTGTCCGCTGCGCGGCGTGTCACCCACCCCGGTGCTCCTCTCCCCCGACCTCGACTCCCCCGGCCCTGACTCGCCAGACCGCTACCCGCCCCACCGCGACCCGCCCGGCCGCGACGCGGTGCCCGGCGGTGTCCGTCGATGCGTCGGGGCAGGTGGGCACCCTAGGCCGGCCACGGGCGGCCTCCGGCGTACCCTCGACGTCGAGGACCGGGGCGCTGCCACGGCCCGGGGACCCGAACCGACGACGAAGGACGACCCGATGAGCGGAGAACTCCCACGCACCGAGGACGAGTGGCGGAGCCGGCTCAGCGACGAGCAGTACCGGGTGCTGCGCGAGTCGGGGACCGAGCGCCCCTTCACCGGGGCGTACTGGGACGAGGAGGGCGACGGGGTGTACCGCTGTGCCGGCTGCGGCACCGAGTTGTTCTCGTCGGCGACGAAGTTCGACGCCCACTGCGGCTGGCCGAGCTTCTACGACCCGACCGGGGCCGACCGCGTCACCCGGGTCGAGGACACCTCGCTGGGGATGCGCCGCACCGAGGTGCGTTGCGCGAGGTGTGACGGCCACCTGGGACACGTCTTCGAAGACGCCCCGGACCAACCGACCGGGCTGCGGTACTGCATCAACTCGGCGGCCCTCGAACTCGAACGCGACGGCTGAGGCCCGCCGAGGGTCAGGACACCGCCCGGCCGTCGCCCCCGTCGGCGTCGGACCCGCCACCGTCACCCTCGCTCGACACGGGGGGCTCGTCGCCCTCACGCGCGCCCCCTGCACCCTCGGGACCGGGCGTGGTCGCACCCCCCGACGGGGACGATCGCGACGCCTTCACCCGGGAGGCGTAGGCGTCGACGTACGACTGCCCGCTGAGCCGCATGATCTCGTACATGACCTCGTCGGTCGCCGCGCGCAGCGCGTAGGGGTCGTCGTCGTGGTCGCGGTAGCGGCCGAGGTCCAGTGGCTCGCCGTAGGTCACCGACACCACGCCCCGACGCGGGAGGCGACGACCCTCGGGCATCACCTCGCGCGTACCGCGCACGCCGCAGGGGATGATCGGGACCCCTGCCTGCAACGCCATCCGCACCGGTCCGGTCTTGCCGCGGTAGAGCCGGCCGTCGGGGCTGCGGGTGCCCTCCGGGTAGATGCCCAGCAGGTCACCGCCGGTGAGGATCCGCACACCCACCTCGAGGCTGTCACGACCGCGATCACCCGCGCTGCGGTTCACCGGCACGACCCCGGTACCGGCGACGAACCACCGTGTGCGCCACGACGCGAAGTACTCGGCCTTCCCCAGGAAGTACACGGGTCGCGGGATGTGCAGCGGCAGCAGGATCGAATCGATGAAGGAGAGGTGGTTCGCCGCCAGGACCGCACCGCCCTCGGCAGGGACGTTGTCGAGCCCGTCGACCTCGAGCGTGAGGTAGCGGCCGACGACGCCGGGGACGATGCGGTGCAGCGTGCGGTAGAGGCGTGGCGCCCCGCGCATGCCGGACACGTTCACCTCCCCGTCGTGGGTTCCGACCATCACGCGGCGATCGGCGAGGGGCCGCGACGTGGCACACGAAGCTTCGGCGATAGCCTATGAAGGACTCGTCGGTGCGTCGAGCTTCGACGGTCGTCGACCGGCCGCCGGGTCATGCATGTCCGCGCTCGGCGGAGACACGACGTGGGCAGCGAGGTGGAGGAGTCGTGGCGGAGGATCTCGGAACCTGGCCGCCGGAACAGGCCATGGTGCTCGTCGAGGTGCTGCAGGGCGCCGGGCTCACCCCGGACGCCAAGCGCACGCGTGAGGGGGTGCGGGTCTCGGTCCCGGCCGAGGAGTCCGACGACGCCCACCGTCAGCTCGTCGAGCACATGGACGACATCGCGCGTGCGGCGAAGCAGCCCCGCCCGCCGTCGCCGGGGCCGCGCCGTCGACCGCGCCCGGTGAAGGGCGCCGACAACCCGCAGCCCAAGGACCCCCAGCAGCTGGCGAGCGAACGGATGCTGAGGATCGCCAAGCCACTCGGCCTCCTCCTCGTCGCCCTCCTGCTGTTCGCGGTGCTGCGAAACCCCCTCGTCGTCGCGATCGCGCTGGGGGTGCTGATCTACTTCCTCGGGCGGCGCGCCCAGCAGCGTGGCGAGGACGGCGGGGACGGGCGAGGATAGGGGCCGCCGGTGACCGGTCGGGCCGGCCCGGTCACCGCAGGGCGTCACCGAGGAACCGCACCTGTGTGGTGAGGAGGCGTTCGGCGACGACCTCCTGCGGCGTCATGTGGGTCACCCCGCTCAGCGGCAGGAACGTGTGGGCCCGGCCGTCGGCCAACAGCGCCGACGACAACCGCAGCGTGTGCGCGGCGACGACGTTGTCGTCGGCGAGGCCGTGGATGAGCAACAGCCGGGGCGGGTCGCTCGGATCCCACGCCACCGCCCCCTGCAGCACACCGTCGTCGACGAGGCTCGAACGCTGGTAGGCCCCGGGATTCCCGCGGGGGGTGCCCAGGTAGCGCTCGGTGTAGTGGGTGTCGTACAACCGCCAGTCGGTGACGGGCGCGCCGGCGACCGCCGCGCGGAAGACGCCGGGACGCCGGAGCACGGCGAGGGCCGCGAGGTACCCGCCGAACGACCACCCCCGGATCCCGACCCGGTCGAGGTCGAGTCGGGGCTCGACCTCCGCGGCGGCGTGCAGGGCCTCGACCTGATCGTCGAGGACCGGTCCGGCGAGGTCGCCGTGCACCGCACGCTCCCACACCGGCCCACGTCCCGGCGAACCACGCCCGTCGACGACCAGGACGGCGAAGCCCTGGTCGGCGAGCCACTGCGGTCCGAGGTAGGCGGCGTTCGCCGCGACCACCCGCTGCATGTGCGGCCCACCGTACGGATCGAGGACGACCGGCAGCCTCGCCCGCTCGTCGTCGCTGGGCAACAGCAGCGCCGCCGCGAGTCGACGCGGACCCAGCCGCAGCATCCGGGGCCGGGGAACCACCGACGGGTCCTCGGCGAGGACACGCAGCCTCACCGGGCCCGGCCGCGAGCGGGCCGCCCCACCGTCGACGCAGGCATCAGCGCCGACGCCCGCGTCGCGAGGCGAA